>JAYWMP010000055.1:0-4966 GCA_035873255.1 Nitrospirota bacterium | reverse complement strand
TCACCTCTTTTATAAAGAAATAAGTGACTGATGACAGAATTAATAAAAGAATTAAAAAAATTGCCGCTATCTTCATCTGAATCATAACCCCTTCTGATTTCCATTATACTAATTGTTTGAAAGAAAATAAAAATATAATAGCCGGTAAGCCGAAAAAGGCGCGGGGTTAAGGTGATTTCCAGGGTGGGCTGCCGCGGGATCAGACTGATTATTTATATAATATGAAGGATATGATACGATATGAGGGATTAGTTGAAAGTTCGAGGGAATGTGCCGGTAATTATTTAATCTTATAAAAGGAGTTTCAGCATGAAAAAGGCAGTTTTACCATTGATAGTCGCGATGCTCCTGACTTCATGTGTGGTGGTAAGTGATGGGAGGAGACACGGGCCGCCGCCATGGGCTCCGGTGCATACATACCCTGCCCCGTATGTCTATTATTATTATCCTTCCGCCTATGTGTATTATGATATCAACCGAAGGGTTTATTTTTATATGGCTGGTGGAGGATGGATAATGTCGCCGGTGCTTCCGCCCTCAATAATAATCAATGTTAATGAGGCTGTGACTCTGGAACTTGAGAGCCCTAAGCCTTATACCCAGTTTAAAAAGCATAAAAAGAGATTCCCGGCCGGAGAGAAACACTATAAATCCAGGCAGCAGAGGAAGAAACATTAGTTCGGGACCCATGGCCGCGAACCTGGCGGCAGGATATAACAGGATATAATATGAAATACGGAGAAAAACTGATTGAGGAAGCACGTCTTGAGATATGGGATAATGCCTGTACGGAGAACGACTATGAGGTGAATATCAGCTTTCCTGAATTTACCTGCCTCTGTCCGCGATCAGGCTACCCGGATTTTGCTACTATAATAATAAAATATGTTCCGCGGGCAAAGATCGTTGAACTGAAGTCGCTGAAGCTATATCTCAATGCCTTCAGAAACTCTTATATTTCCCACGAAGAGGTGACGAACATAATCTATTCCGAGCTCAACAGGCAACTGGAGCCGGAATTTTTAGAGGTTACAGGTGACTTTAATCCGAGGGGAAACGTCAAAACCGTGATCCGGGTCTGCTCGGAAACCTCGTCAAAGGCGAAGAGGCCGGAATAAGGCCGTTCCATTACGCGGATTTCGCTCTTTCGATAAAAAGCTTCATCTTTTCGTGATTTTTTTCGCCCTTCCGTAATTCGACACCGCTGCTGACATCAACCGCATATGGGGTTGTGTGTCTGACCGCATCTGAAATATTATCGGGAGTTAGCCCTCCGGCAAGTATGATACTGCCGAACTGTTTTGCTTCCAGAGCAATATCCCAGTTGAATTTCTTGCCTGTTCCTCCATGGATGTCCGGGGTGTAGGTATCAAGGAGGAAAGCAGAGACAATGTTCCTGTATCCGTCGAGATGCATGAGGCTTGACACGGATTTTATCCTGATCGCCTTTATAACCCGCCTGGAGAGTTTACACATTTCAGGAGTCTCTTCTCCATGCATCTGGATCAGATCAATGCCACTTGCGGACACTATCTTCCTGATGTTGCCGGCGGATTCATTTACGAATACGCCGACTGTGGTTATAAACGCCGGGAGGGTCTTTATTATTGAAGCCGCATTTTCGGGTGAAATATAGCGGGGGCTGCCTTTAAAGAATACAAACCCGAGCGCATCGACGCCGAAGTCAGCCGCAGCCCCTGCATCTTCGGGATTTGTTATACCACAGATTTTAACTTTAACCATAATGGAAGATTATTATAATAAACCTCTTAATTCATCGATCTTTTTGCCGATGTCCTGTGACTCCATCAATGTTGTGCCTATAATCATGGCATCCACCCCTGCATCGTTCATCATGAGCACGTTATCCCTGGTCCTTATGCCGCTTTCTCCTACTATGGTCCTGTCATCAGGAATTTCTTTTTTGAGCTCCAGGGTCGTATTGATGTCGACATCGAGGGTCTTCAGGTTCCTGTTGTTAATTCCTATAATTGGAGCGTTTATCCTGAGGGCTTTCTCGAGTTCGGCGTAATCATGTATCTCAAAGAGCGCCGACATGCCGAGTTCCCGTGTAATATGCAGATACTCCTCCGCCTGGGCGGTATCAAGGATGGACGCTATCAGCAGCACTGCGTCGGCCATATTGGCCCTTGCTTCATATATCTGGTATTCATCAAAGATAAAATCTTTTCTGAGAACAGGTATGTCCGCGGTCTTTTTTACATCAGATAAAAAAACCAGTTTTCCCTGAAAAAAGTCTTCCTCCGTGATGACCGATATGGCGTCAACCTTTTTGCTTCTGTATAGTGACGCGATCCTGAAATGATCGAAGTCGCCTTTAATGAGCCCTCTGGAAGGGGACGCTTTCTTGATTTCGGCAATGAGTTTTACATCGCCTGAACCCCTTTTTATGTCTTCTCCGAAATCCGCCGGTTCGGCAATCTCCTTTATGATTGCTTTCAGCTCGGCAAGAGAAGTTCCGGATTTTGCGTATGCCAGCCGGCCTCTCTTCTTTTCGACAATTTTATTAAGAATGGACATAAGGAATTTTAAAGATAATCCCAAAGTTTTTCAACAGGGCCAAGCTGAAAAAGTTCATCATTTGCTATAATTAGCGCTGATATGGATGAAAAAAGCAAGATAGCAAAGGCTGCGGGCAAGATATCGGTCGCAACATTCATCAGCCGTATCCTCGGCTACATCAAGGACATGATCCTCGCGTTTTATTTCGGGGCCACGGGTCTCTCGGATACTTTCTTCGCCGCCTTCAGAATCCCGAACCTGCTGAGGGAATTATTCGCGGAAGGGGCGATGTCGGCGGCATTCATACCGGTCCTGACAGAACAGAGGCAGAAGCATGGAGAAGAAGAGGCGAAACGCCTGGTGAAGATCACCTTTACATTTATCCTGCTTGCCGCCGGGATTGTCTGTCTTGCCGGAATCTTTTTTGCCCCCGGCATCGTTGCTGTCATAGTGCCCGGGTTTCTCGCGAAATCGCCCGAACAGTTTGCTATGACCGTGCTGCTTACAAGAATAATGTTCCCGTTTCTGCTGTTCATAAGCCTTGCGGCCCTGGTGATGGGGGCCCTCAATACAAAAAAGGTCTTCTTTGTCCCCGCCCTGGCCCCGGCCATGCTGAACGTAACTATTATTGTGACGGTAACTTTTTTTGCGCAGGTCTTCGAAAGGCCGATAATAGCCGTGGCGCTCGGGGTCACGATAGGCGGTTTTATGCAGTTCGCCTTTCAGCTCCCCACTTTTTTTAAAAATAACTACCGGCTCGGAATTGATCCGGGCTTCAGGCATCCCGGGCTGAGAAGAATGGCGGTCCTCCTGATACCCGCCACCCTTGCACTGGCCGTGAATCAGGTCTATATAGTAGTGAGCACAGTACTGGCCTCCTTCCTTCCCGAGGGCAGTATCACATATCTTTACTATTCAATGCGTTTGATCCAGTTCCCCATAGGCATCTTTGGTGTTGCGATGGGGATGGCCGTTCTGCCGACATTATCCAGGCATGCCGTAAAAAGGGACTTTGTCAGCCTGAGAGAAGATTTTTCCTTTTCATTGAGATTGCTGTTTTTTATTACGGTGCCGGCGATGGCAGGGCTTATAGCCTTGAGAGGGCCTATAGTAAATCTGCTCTTCCAGAGGGGAACATTCGACTATGCCGCGACAAAAGCAACGGCCGACGCGCTCCTGTATTACTCAATCGGTATATGGTCGACCGTTGGCATAAAGATAGTAACAGTAACATTCTATTCGATGCAGGACACAAAGACCCCTGTAAAAATAGCCGCCCTGGGGGTGGTTTTTAACCTTCTCCTCAGTTTGGCGCTCATGGGTCCCTTAAAGCATTCCGGTATTGCACTTGCATATTCAGTTGCCGCCGGCCTTAATTTTACCCTGCTTTTTTACTTTCTGCGAAAAAAGCTGCAGCGCATCGACTCAAGGAAAATAATAAAATCTTTTATCAAGGTGCTGCTGGCTTCCATACTTATGGGAATTACAGGTGGGGCTGTTCTCAGTGGTGATATGTGGACAAGAAGTGGAGATAACACCGAAAAGGCGCTATATCTGGCGGGTACAATGGCGGGTTGCGCCGCAATATATTTTTTGGCCGGTTTTTTAATGAAAAACGAAGAGATGAAGTATATGTTTGAAATGTACCGGAAGAAATTCAGAAAGAAGGGAGCAGAGACATGAAAATCGAACAGATAGTTACCGGACCGCTTCAGGGCAACTGCTATATAGTTTATGATGAGGCAAGCCTTGACGCAATGGTTGTCGACCCGGGAGATGAACCGGAAAAAATAATGCGGATCATTGACGGGAAAGGATTAAAGGTTAATTACATTGTCTGCACACATGCCCATTTTGACCATATAGGGGCTGTTTCGGGGATCAGGGAGAAAACCGGGGCAAAGATCGTTCTTCATCGGGATGATCTTGAGATTTACAGGAGCGGACGGGACCAGGGGGCCTTCTGGGGCTGTGATATCTCTCAGCCACCGGAGCCGGACCTGTTTGTCTCGGAAGGGGACAGGTTGTCCGTTGGAAGGCTCCGGTTTGAAGTTCTGCATACGCCGGGCCACAGTCCCGGTGGGATCTGTCTGTATGGTGAAGGCATAGTGTTGACCGGCGACACAGTGTTTGCCGGTGCTATAGGTAGGACCGACTTATACGGCGGAAGCATGGAGGAACTTAAAAAATCCTTTAAAAGAATAATATCTCTGCCCCCGGGAACCGGGATACTTCCGGGTCATGGCGACCGGACGACAGTTGACGAAGAAAAAGAGATCGCCCCCTTTATACAGGGATTGTAGCGGCACGTTCAAACCATCTGAAGATATATAAAATGCCAGCGAGCATGCAATATTATCTCAGAATAGTAGCTGAATATAATAATTAATGGAAATCGGCTAATTTGATTGATAATAAGAGCTATAGCAAGCTAAAAGCCATC
>JAYWMP010000031.1:0-4960 GCA_035873255.1 Nitrospirota bacterium | reverse complement strand
AGCCAGCCCTGCAGTTCTTTTCTGCCGCCGTCCATGCTCGACTGCAGCGCCCTGACTTTGGCCTTTTCCCTCTGGCCGAGGTAGGCGGGAATTGCTATCGCCGCAAGAATTCCTATGATCGCGACAACGATCAGGAGTTCGATAAGTGTGAAGCCCCTTTCGTCTCTTACTTTCATTTTCTGGATTGTCTTAAACATTATTGCCTCCTTTTTGGATTTCGGCCGATTTCCCAGGCCTTTGTTTATTGTCTATAAATGAGTTCTGCATCCGTTGCCCGCTCTAGTAAATCATCACCTCCTTAAAATTTCCTTTGACTGAAGTAAAGCATTTTTTATGCCAGCATTTCAAATCATGGCGAAGCATCGGAACTCTTCGATTTTTCAAATAAAATCATAAGCTATAAAATACTATATGTCAAGCGGGAATGACGATATTTGTCATCCGACTTAAAAAAAATGTCGCGGGCCGTTCCCACGCCGGGCAGAGACCTTTTCAGGAAGATATTATGGTATAATTTATCCAAACTTAAACCTATAATTATTGGAATATGAAATATATCGGTCTGGATGCGGGTTCTGTAAGTGTAAAGGTTGTTGTCCTGGATGAAGGGGGCGGCATACTTTACAGTTCATATCAGAGACACAGGGGACGACCGCTGGCGGTTGCGCTGGAGATTCTGCAGAGGATTGCCGGCAATGAGCTGAATGAGGAACAACGGAACGTCGGCCCGCCGTCCGGCAATGATTTTTCACTTTCGGTTACGGGTTCGGCAGGGAGATTGATCGGGGAGATCCTGAATATAGATCCGGTAAATGAAGTTGCCGCATACTCGTATTCAACGCGCAGACTTTATCCTTATATAAGGACTATTATCGAGCTCGGGGGTGAGGACTCGAAGCTTATCACCTTGAGAGAAGATTCTAACGCTCCCGAAGACTTTTCTATGAATTCCGTATGCGCGGCCGGTACCGGTTCTTTTCTGGACCAGCAGGCCGAGAGGCTCAGACTTTCGATAGAGGAGTTTAGCGAGCTGAGCCTGAAGTCCGGGAAGCCGCCGAGGATTGCCGGAAGATGCAGTGTGTTTGCCAAATCCGACATGATTCACCTGCAGCAGATCGCAACGCCGGTTGAAGATATTGTCGCGGGGCTCTGTTTTGCGGTTGCTAGAAATTTCAGGGGCTCGATCGCCAGAGGCAGGGAATTGCTGCTTCCCGTCACGTTCCAGGGCGGGGTTGCGGCAAACAAAGGCATGGTCAGGGCTTTTAAGGAGGTCTTCGGTTTCGAGGAACTCTTTGTGCCTGAAGAATATGCGTTGATGGGGGCGTACGGGGCTGCGTTAAAAGATATGGATTCAGGGACGCCCCATTTTTTCGACCCTGGAAAGCTCGAATTTTTCCTGAATTCCTCAAGGCCTGCTGAAGAAGGATATCAACCCATTGTCGGTGAGGGTGATGACTTTTTTGAGAGACACCTTAAAGACAGTTCAATGTTCAACGTTCAATGTTCAAAGACAAAAGACAAAGAAACTTCAAAGGCGGAATCGAACTCCTTGCGAATAAGGGCGTATCTCGGTGTTGATATCGGATCGATAAGCACGAACCTGGCTGTTATCGATGAAGACTGCCGCCTGATTACAAAACGCTATCTCATGACGGCCGGAAGGCCGATAGAGGCGGTAAAACAGGGACTTGAGGAGATAGGCCTGGAACTCGGCGGCAAGGTGGAGATAGCCGGTGTCGGCACCACGGGGTCGGGAAGGTATATGATAGCCGATTATATAGGCGCCGATATAGTAAAGAATGAGATCACGGCGCAGGCGGCGGCAGCGGCTTTTATCGACAGGGATGTTGATACCATATTCGAGATCGGCGGCCAGGATTCAAAGTACATATCCATGAAAAACGGCGTTATCGTCGATTTTGAGATGAACAAGGCATGCGCGGCCGGAACAGGCTCTTTTCTCGAGGAACAGGCTGAAAAACTTGATATTTCGATAAAATCCGAATTTCAGAAGCTGGCGTTCAATTCTGAGAATCCGTGCAGGCTTGGGGAGCGCTGCACTGTATTTATGGAGAATTCCCTGATGGCGAATCTTCAGCGTGGAACCGGGAAGGAAGACCTTCTTGCCGGGCTTGCATACTCGATCGTCCAGAATTATATAAACAGGGTTGTTGTCAAGCGACCCATAGGCAAAAGAATATTTTTCCAGGGCGGGGTGGCCTTTAATAAATCTGTTGTTGCTGCTTTCGAAAAATACCTTGGGACAGAGGTGACGGTCCCCCCGAATCATGATGTGACCGGGGCCATTGGCATGGCATTGATAGCGATGAGGCGGATGAAAACCGGTGAGTCGGTGGCGCCGGAAGTTAACGATTCGCCCGGCGACCATACCCCCGTGGCTGTTACGGGCTTTAAGGGCTTTGATATCTCCACCCGATCCTATGAGATATCTTCTTTTGAATGCAAAAGCTGTCCTAATGTATGTGAGATCAACAGGGTGAAGGTCGAGGGAGAAAAGGGCCATCTTTTCTACGGGGGAAGATGCGAAAAATATGATGTCAGGAAGCAGAAGGCAAAGAATGAACTGCCGGATCTGTTTGCGCTGAGAGACAGGCTGCTCTGGGAGGCGCACCTCGGATACAGTGATGGGCGGTCATCAAAAGATCGCGGGGCAGGTCTCCGGGTTTCAGGCCCGAAGCTCGGGATACCGTATATATTCAATTTTCAGGATTTTCTCCCGTTCTGGACAACGCTCTTGTGGGAACTGGGCTTTGATGTCGAGGTATCTCCAAAGACAGACAGGCATATTGTTGACACAGGGCTTGAGAGCGTGCTTTCAGAGACATGCTTCCCGGTCAAAACCGCTCACGGACATATTAAGTATCTGCTTGATAAGGGCGTTGACGCCCTGTTCCTGCCGAGCTTCGTGGATCTGAACAGTCCCGGCGATACCTTTGACAGTGGGTTCGCCTGTCCGTACACCCAGACAATACCCTATTTGTCGAGAGTTGCTTTCCCCGGGATGAAGGCGCTGACGCCCATTATCAGTATGAGCCAGGGCGACGGGTTCCTGGAGAAAGAATTAAGACGGGTCTTCAGGCCATACAGGATAAAATCTTCGCGGATATCAAAGGCTGTTATGACCGCCAAAAAGGCGCAGGCGGCATTCACTGCGGAGATAAAACAGGAAGGAGAAAAGGTGCTTTCCAGTCTGAAAGATAAGGCTATTATAATTGTGGGCAGACCTTACAATTCCTTTGACAGGGGGATGAACCTTGATATTCCCGGAAAGCTCGCCGGTCTCGGAGTCCTCTCTATTCCGATGGACTTTCTGCCGATCGAAGATTCGGATATAAACCTGGACTGGCCGAATATGTACTGGCGCTCGGGCCAGAGAATTTTAAGCGCGGCCAGACTGATCAGGTCGAATCCCCTGCTTTACGCGCTTTATATCGGAAATTTTTCATGTGGTCCAGATTCCTTTATCCTCAAGTTCTTCGAGGAAGAGATGTCAGGAAAACCATACCTGCATATAGAAATTGACGCGCATAGTGCGGATGCGGGCGTGGTCACAAGGTGCGAGGCGTTCCTTGACAGCATAGAGAACAGGCGGATAGAGGGCCGGGAGTCAAAAGTCAGGGAGTGGAGCAGGATGACCGGTAAAACAATATCGACCGGGAGGACTATTTATATCCCGTTGATGTCCGACCATGCCTATGTCCTTGCCGGGGCCTTTGAATCCTGCGGTATTGAAGCAGAGGTGCTTCCCGGGTCCTCGAGAGAGGCCGTGGATATGGGGAAAAAATATGTTTCGGGAAAAGAGTGTTATCCCTGCGCCGTGACAACCGGCGATATGGTAATGAAGATAATGGAACCGGGATTTCAGCCGGACCGGTCCGCCTTCTTTATGCCTTCCGGAGGGGGGCCCTGCCGATTCGGCCAGTACAATGTATTCCAGAGGCTTGTTGTGAAAGACCTCGGTTTTGATGATATTCCGATCTTTTCACCGAACCAGGATGAGAAATTCTACAGGGACCTCGGCATTGTGGGGAAGGACTTTTCGGTGAGGTCATGGAAAGGCATCGTGGCTGTCGGGCTTTTGATGAAATGCCTGCATGAGACAAGACCCTATGAGAGGGAAAAGGGCCTTGCGGACGCTTATTACAATGAATATCTCCATAAAGTTTGCGATTCTGTAAGGGGCGTGGACGGATCTATCGGGGATCTGCTGAAAAAGGCGAAGGCTGATTTCGAAAATATCCCCGTGGATAAAACAGAAAAACCTCTTATAGGTATAGTGGGGGAGATATTTGTGAGGTCAAATAAATTCTCGAATGAAGACCTGGTACGGAAGATAGAGGCGCTGGGAGGGGAGGCGTACCTGTCGCCGATCGAGGAGTGGATATATTATGTGAACGATATGGGGAGCCGCCGGGCCTTGCTAAAAAGATACTGGTCTGGTATTATTGAACTTCTGTTGAAAAAGTTCTTCCAAAAGAGGGTTGAACATGGACTCGGAAGCCATTTTAAAGGCTTTTTGAATACCTTGCATGAACCTGATACAAAAGAGCTGCTGAAAAATGCAGGTCCGTACATACATTCCTCTTTCGAGGGTGAGGCGATCCTCAGTATCGGTAAAAGCGTCGATCTTATTAACAGAGGTGCTTCAGGCATTATAAATGCGATGCCGTTTGGATGTATGCCTGGTACGATCGTCAGCGGGCTGGTGCGGGGACTCAACAGGAAATACAGGGTCCCGTGTCTGAGCATTCCGTATGACGGGAGTGAATCTCTTTCAACGGAAATTCAACTTGAGGCTTTTATCGAACAGGCAAAAGAATATAAGAGCGGCTGGAAATAGATGACAAGAGAAAAAACAATAGATGGAGACCGGGCTTTTCATGGCTTTCTGCCTGTTATCGATAATAAGGAGGTGAGTAAGTGGGGAACGTTGTTAAAT
>JAYWMP010000026.1:0-1970 GCA_035873255.1 Nitrospirota bacterium | reverse complement strand
TATGGGAGGCAAAGTTTTTCAGGGGGAAGGATCGTTTGAGGTGAAGAGGAGAGGGAAAGGGTCAAGAGAGATGTTGTGGGCGAGTTGATCGAGTACGCTTTTGAGATGCACAGCCACATCTATTTTCCGTTTTTTAAGAGTATGCAGACCGTCATTAAGATGCTTCTGGTATGTGCGCCTGCATCTGAGAAAGAACCCAAACTCACTTTCCGTGCTATTACCGTAGGGCGCAGGTCCCGTTCTGCAAGGTTGTTGTCGGCAGGCACCCGCCTGTCATCTGCCCAAAGATACATCCTGCCGGCGTTTTCACTGAATATGTTCTGTATATAGCGAATACCAAGATGTACTGCCGGGGCATGGGCGGCTGTGATAATGGAAGATTTGACTTTGGCGGCTTTTCGGTAGAACGCTTTGTCAGAGACAGGATAATTCCTTAATTTCATCGCCTTGGTCAGAAGAGAGGCCATTACACTTACAAATTCTTTGATCTCTCCTGAATCAGGAAACTCTTTTTCAAGGTCTTCCACTGCTCTTAGAAGATGGGCATAACAATACTGCATAGTACAGGGGACTTTATTGTAACCGGCGTAACGGTCAAACACCAGAGTCCCCGGCAAAGAGTCCTTTCCAATCATTTAGCAGGGTATTCCTTTCCGTCCTGGTCTTCTGTTTCCAGGCTTTAATGCTCTGCGCTATGCCTTTCTTTTAAACCCCTTTGATAATTTTAGGGATGAGTCCGAGGCTGAACGCGTTTAAAATTCAAGACTGTCTGAGCTTTAAGTCTTTCGTCCTTAGTCCTTAGTCTGTTGTTGCTGTGTTTTTCTCCTCACTCCTTACTCCTTACTTTCAGCGCTTTCGTCTCTGAACATTGAACGTTGAACTTCTTTTATCCGTTACGCTATGCGCTTTGCGCTATGCTTTTCAAAGAACCGGGGGAAGGGGCGGAGCCCCATTTAATTAAATAACTCCCCGGTGTCCAGTCTTGTGGAACATTGTAAGTTTAGAAAAGGGGAGTTTTATTCACAGACTCTTTTCCCTCCACCTCAAATGACTTGATGCCGCCGCCGGACATCTTTTCCGGGGCTATGTATTGCAATTTTGGTTATAATAAAAGCTATGAAAGATATGCTGGGAAGAGGCAATGTTCTTGATGCTGAAATCGCCCTTCAGCTTCTTATAAAAAACCTGCCGTCAAAAACGCCGCCGGAAAAGGATGTAAGGATAGAGGACTCTCCGGGGATGGTATGCTCACAGGATATATCCTCTCCGGAGGACCTGCCTTCTTTTGCGCGGTCTACGGTTGACGGCTATGCTGTAAAGGCTGAAGATACCTTCGGCGCGAGTGAGTCCATGCCCGCGTACATGAACCTGTCAAAAGAGATACTGATGGGCGAAAGGGCCGGTTTCCGGCTCTCCAATGGTTATGCCGCCGGGATTCCTACCGGCGGGATGCTCCCGGAAGGGGCCGACGCCGTGGTTATGTTTGAATATGTTCAGACAATAGACGAGAAGATGATAGAGGTCCTGAGGCCGGTGGCGCCTGGAGAAAATGTGATACAGGCGGGCGAGGATGCGGGGAAGGGCGAGATTCTGATTAAAAGGGGACAGAGATTAAGGCCGCAGGATACAGGAGCATGCGCGGGGGTCGGCATTACAGTGATACGGGTTTATGATCGGCCCTCAGTCTCGATAATATCAACCGGAGACGAGATTGTGCCTGCTGAATCAAAGCCGGGAGCAGGGCAGGTGAGGGACATAAATTCTTACCTGTTGTCCTCCATGATTTCGGAATCAGGCTGTATACCGGTAAGGAAAGGTATCTTCAGGGACGACTATAAAACGCTCAGCGCCGTTATAAAAGAGTCTCTGTCGGACTCGGATGCGATCGTCATCTCAGGCGGAACCTCTGTCGGGGTGAAGGACATGATCGGCAGGATAATAGACGAAGCCGGGGACCCGGGGGTCATATT
>JAYWMP010000056.1:0-5621 GCA_035873255.1 Nitrospirota bacterium | reverse complement strand
CAATCTCTGATCGGTGTTATTATGGAATATCCTTCTCGATGGATAATACCCGGATTTGACCTTACGATCGAATTTTTTGTAATATCTGAAAGTTAAAAAAACCGGCGAAGCAGGCATCCGCCCTGTAGACACGGGAATCTGGAAATCAGACCGGACATATCTGGAGGCTATGGAGTGAAAAAGATGAATATTGACGAACTCTGCATCAATACAATAAGGATGCTTTCGGCTGATGCCGTTCAGAAAGCCAATTCAGGGCATCCCGGGATGCCCATGGGCGATGCCGCAATGGCGTATGTATTATGGACGAAATTCCTGAAGCATAACCCCAAAAACCCGGCATGGCATAATCGTGACAGATTTGTCCTGTCCGCAGGACATGGCTCAATGTTACTCTACAGCCTGCTTCATCTCTCGGGATACAAGATCTCTCTTGGTGATATAAAGAATTTCAGGCAGTGGGAAAGCAGTACCCCCGGACATCCCGAATACTGTATAGAGAACGGCATAGAAACCACAACAGGTCCACTCGGTCAGGGCTTTGGCATGGGTGTCGGCATGGCCATCGCGGAAAAATATCTTTCTGAAATGTTTAACAAGCCCGGGTTCCCTGTTGTCGATTATAATATCTACGCTATTCTTAGCGATGGAGACATCATGGAGGGGATATCAGCCGAAGCCGCATCCCTCGCGGGCCATCTCGGGCTGGGCAAAATAGTCTATCTTTATTCCGACAACAAAATAACCATCGAAGGCCGCACTGATTTATCATTTACCGAAGACGCAGCCAAAAGGTTTGATGCCTATAAATGGCATGTCCAGCATGTCGACGGCGCCAGTCCCAAGGCCATTGAAAAGGCGATAAAAGCCGCTAAAAAAGAGAAGAAGAAGCCATCGATTATACTTGTCCGTACGCATATCGGGTTCGGGAGCCCAAACAAACATGACTCATCCGCCGCCCACGGCTCCCCTCTCGGTGAGGACGAACTGAGGCTGACAAAAGAGACCATCGGCTGGCCGCTGAAAAAGTTTCATGTCCCGAAAAAAGCGCTGAATCATATGAGAAAAGCGGTACAGAGGGGAAAGACTCTCGAAAAAAACTGGAAGAATATCTGTAATAAGTACGGCAGGAAATATTCCGTGCTCGCAGGGGACTGGAAGATGATTTCCAGTGGCAGGCTCCCCGGTGGATGGGAAAAATCCATCCCGGTCTTCAGCCCTTCCGGTGGATCCATTGCAACAAGAAAAGCGTCGGGGGATGTATTAAACGCTATAGCTGACACACTGCCTCAGCTTATCGGTGGATCGGCGGACCTGGCGCCCTCCAATAATACAATGCTGAAAAACTGCAGGGACTTCGGGATGGTGAAAGGCGGAAGAAACATCCACTTCGGAGTCAGGGAACATGCCATGGCCGCCGCATTAAACGGCATGGCTTTAAGCAAAATGCTCATTCCCTACGGAGGGACCTTCCTTGTATTTTCCGATTACATGCGTCCTTCGATAAGGATTTCAGCAATAATGGGAACACATGTGGTTTATGTATTCACACACGACTCCATCGGTCTCGGAGAAGACGGCCCTACACACCAGCCGGTAAGCCACCTGACAAGCCTCAGGGCGATACCGGATATTAATGTAATAAGGCCCGCCGATGCAAATGAAACCGCCGTTGCCTGGAAGGTTGCGATAAAAGACAGCAACCGACCGCATGCGCTTATACTCTCAAGGCAGAAACTGCCTGTAATCGACAGGAAGAGACATGCCCCGGCGACGGAACTCGAAAAAGGCGGTTATATCCTGCTGGATTCAGTCGGAAAGCCCGACATCATCATGATCTCAACAGGATCAGAGATACATCCAACCCTTGAAGCGGCGGAGATACTGATGAAGGATGGAATCAAGACGAGGGTCGTCAATATGCCATGTCTTGAGATTTTCGACCGGCAGACTGAAAATTACAGAAAAAAGGTGCTCCCTCCGGAGATAGAAAGCAGGCTTGCGATCGAAGCAGGGGCAAGCATGGGATGGCACAAGTATACCGGACTGAAAGGCGACGTCATCGGAATCGACCGTTTCGGCGCATCTGCTCCGGCGAACATTCTTTTCGAAAAGTTCGGGTTTACAGTAGAAAACATCGTTAGCCGCGCAAAAAAATTGTTAAGAAAATAATCATGGTGTTCAGGACCGGACCCCGGTGGGTTTCTCTTAAAACAGAAGATTAGTGCTTATTTGCGGAGCTGGGCCGGAAGACCACCGGCAACAGTATCTGTTATCGGAAAAAATCGCCTGACTTCTTCTTGATCAAACTTTGTATATTAACGGGTGAACCGGTATAATAGTATAAACTGAATGGAATACAGGGACGGGCAATAACCACTTCGGAATTTTTGGATAATGAACAGTCTGCCGTTATCATACAGCAGTTCCCGGCGCGCAAAAATATGTTTTATCAATCCCGTCGCCGTCTTATGGAAAAGCTTCATGTTAAGACATGCCGATCTTTTTCAATGGTAAATTGCGGTTCCCCGACTAAACATGTCCACTCTTAAGCAGGAACCCGAAACAGCACGGAAAAAACCAACGACAATGAGAACGATCAGTATTTTTATCCTTGTATGCGCCCTGACAGGTATTTTAGGAGGCTATGTATGCTGGACAGTCTCGGACCTGCCCAGGGTAAATGCTATTGAAGAGTACGTCCCTGTTGAATCTTCAAAAATTTATTCGGGTGACGGGAAACTTCTGGCCGAGTTATATTATGAAAGGCGAACTTTTGTTCCTTATTATAAAATCCCCGAGCACGTAAAAAAGGCGTTTATTTCGATCGAAGATGTCCGCTTCTACTCTCATCATGGTGTTGACATCATAGGAGTCATGAGAGCGCTGTGGCAGGACATTAAGGCTGGGAGCCTTGTACAGGGAGGAAGCACAATCACCCAGCAGCTCGCCAAAATGCTCTTTTTAAAGCCTGAAAAATCCCTGACGAGAAAGATAAAAGAGGCTGTAATCTCGATACAGATAGAGAAACGCTACACAAAAGACGAGATACTCGGTCTTTATCTTAACCAGACATATTTCGGCACCAGGGCTTTTGGCGTGGAAGCCGCCGCCCAGACCTATTTTGGAAAATCGGTTGATGACCTGTCCATCGGTGAGGCAGCGATGCTCGCCGCCCTTCCAAAGGCCCCATCATTATACTCCCCATTTAAAAATCCCTCGAAGACGGAAGAGAGGCGCACGACGGTATTAAAATCGATGCTCAGACTCAAATTCATCTCCGACGAGCAGTATAATAAGGCGATACAGGAAGCTCTTCCTGACACCCCTCACTTCAGAAAATACGAGGCCCCGTATTTTATCGAATTTCTGAGAAAACAGCTTGAACGGAAATACGGCTCGGACATTTATACCGCCGGATATAAAATTTATTCCTCAATAGACTCAAAGATGCAGCACATAGCAGAGAAGGCGATTGCAACGGGCATCAGGCGCATCGAGAAAAGGGGCAAACCGGGGGTGCAGGCATCGCTCATCGCCATAGATATCCGTACGGGGCAGATAAAGGCGATGGTCGGGGGCACGGACTTCTGGAAAACACAGTTTAACAGGGCGACCCAGGCCTTAAGACAGCCGGGTTCGGCCTTCAAACCGTTTGTATATCTGACCGCTCTTAAGGAAGGAATGACCGTTGATGATGTTGTGTATGATGTTCCCGCCTTATTTCCCGGGGCGCGTTCCGACCAGGACTGGTCCCCTGAAAACTATAACAACAGATACCTGGGAGAAGTCACGCTAAAGACAGCGCTGGCCAAATCATTAAACGCCGCAACAGTTAACCTGGCAAGCATAATAGGCATTGAAAACATTATTGTTAACGCCAGGGAGCTCGGCATTAAAAGTAAGCTCCGGCCTTATCCCTCTCTGGCGCTGGGTTCATTTGACCTGACATTAATCGAACTGGTCAGCGCTTATTCCGTCTTTGCAACCGGTAAAAAAATGGAAATCATACCTTACGAGAGGATCGAAAACAGGGACCGGATTGTAATCAGTGAGCTATACCCGAGCTTTACGGATGTCCTTGATGAGAAAACGGTCGAGGGGATGAAAACACTTCTTGCGGCGGTTGTAAATGAAGGCACAGGCGTCAGGGCAAAAGTGCTGGGAAGACCCGTATACGGTAAAACCGGAACCACCAATGACTTCAATGACGCATGGTTTATAGGATTCGACGAAAAACTTGCAGTAGGCGTATGGGTTGGCAGAGACAACCATAAACCTATCGGCAACAAGGAAACCGGTTCAAGGGCGGCACTGCCTGTCTGGATCGAATTCATGAAGCAGGCGGGACATTCCACCCACAAAAAATAAAAGGGGAATATTCCGCCCCAACCTCATGCATTAAATCCTTCTTACTCCGCTTTTTTGTCCTCTTCTCCCTGAACATTCGCGGGCTGACCGGCGGTCGCATCGGCATCGGGTGATCCCGCCCCATCCAGATTTTCAGGTGTATCCGCCGGGAGATCATTCCTGATCTCTATCCTGTAACTTTTCTTCAGCCCGGCTATATATTTATCGAAAATCTCTTTCTGTTTATCTCCCAGGAGTTTCTGCATAATCATGGCCTTGACACTTTCAAACTCAACCGCGGGGCCTGCTTTTTTGTCAATCGCCTTGATTATATGGTAGCCAAAAGGTGTCTTAACGGGACGGCTGATCTCTCCAATCTCAAGACCCATCGCAGCGTTTTCAAATTCCGGCACCATCTCTCCCTTTGAGAAATATCCGAGATCGCCGCCCTTTGCCGCAGAGGCCTTATCAATAGAAACCGCTTTCGCGAGGTCTTCGAATTTTTCACCCTTCTTCAATCTGGCCAGTACCTTTTCAGCCTCATCTATTGTCTTTACAAGTATATGCCTCGCCCTTATCTGGCTTATCGTGGTGAATTCGCCCTTGTTCTTTTCATAAAAATCCCTGACTTCCTGGTCCGAAACCATCGCCTTTGAGGTAACCTCTTTTTCAAACAGATCCGAGATAAGCGATATTTTCCTGTAGTCTTCAATCTTCCGTTTAAACTCCGGGGTCTTGTCAAGACCCTTTTTGACGGCCTCCTGATACAGGAGTTCCTTCTTGATTATTTCGTCCAGGAATCTCTCTCTTCCCCCGGCGTCTTTGAACATCTCCTGCGCATAAGCCGGCAGCGCCCGGAATTCCCTGTCATAATCGGCCTGTGTTATCCTGACATCACCCACACGGGCGATAAAATCACCGTTCTGCTCCTTATCTTTCCCTGAACATGCCGGCAATAGCAATATAAACAGGAAAACAAGTGCTGTTTTTTTCATTAAATAAACCTCCATTAAAGTTAGTACTTTCTTTATGCAAACACATTCCAGGAGTTCATGTGATTAGATTGTGAGATCTAATACTCAAGCAGGCCGATCCAGTACAGCGAAGACAAGAAAGCCAGCCTGATTCCGGAGGGAAAGGGATCTCGGAACCCCGGAACCTCCATCAACACTGAAGTCGATTATTACCTGTATTATAGTTATAGCATATACAGCCTGTTATTTGTAAGTTCTCCATAATGATTTTTGACAAAAAGAGAGTTTTTATGATAA
>JAYWMP010000046.1:0-1803 GCA_035873255.1 Nitrospirota bacterium | reverse complement strand
TTTTGGATAGTCTGTTTTGACCGTTCCGGTTTTTATTGAGCTTTAAATATTCCGTACTGTTTCAGTTTTCGTTTGAGTGTGGACAGGGATATCCCCATAGCCCTGGCGGTCTGTGTGTAATTAAAGGAGAACTGTTCGAGTATGTATCCTATATGTTTTTTCTCCACCTCCTCCAGTCTTTCGGGTCTCTCCCCCAATGCTCCCGAAAGCGTGTTTGCCTGCCCGGTAGATATGGGGGTTTCCCTTTTTTCCAGAACAAGTTCGGACGGACGGATATCCGGTCCTCTTCTCAGTATAACCGCTCTCTCTATAATATTTTTTAACTCCCTCACATTTCCAGGCCAGTCATATTTCATCAGTTTTTCGACTTCGGAAGCAGAGACCGTTACTTCAGCACCCTTCGATATCTTTCTGATTATATAATCGCATAGTTCGGGAATATCCTGGCGGCGTTCTCTTAGCGGAGGGATATCTATTTTGATGACACCCAGGCGGTAGTAAAGGTCCTCCCTGAACTGTTTCAGCCTTATGGCTTTTTCCATATTAATGCTTGTGGCGGCTATTATCCGCACATTAATCCGCCGTATTGACTCTCCTCCCAGCCTTTTGATTTTTTTGTCATCAAGAACACCCAGGAGTTTGGCCTGCAGGTGCAGCGGCATTTCGCCGATCTCGTCCAATAACAGAGTCCCACCTTCAGCCATCTCGAATATTCCCTTGCGTGCGTCCACAGCGCCCGTGAAAGCTCCCTTTTCATGGCCGAACAACTCCGCCTCGATGAGGTTTTCCGGAATGGCGGAGCAATTAATACTGATAAAAGGGGCCTTACTATCAGCCCCAGTGTAATGTATCAGTCTTGCCACGACATTTTTGCCTGTGCCCGTGCCTCCCGTGATAAGGACAGGGGCGTCGACAGTGGCGGCAACGTCTATCAACCTTTGAACTTCCGAGAGACCTTTTCTGCTGCCGATCAGTATGGTTTCCTCAATTATTCTGTCATTTTTATAACGATGTAACTGTTCCGTTTTTTCCAGATCCAGGGTTCTTATCGCCCGGTTTACGGCCAGACTCAACTCTTCCAGTTCAAAGGGCTTTGAAAGGTAGTCATATGCGCCGGCCTTGACGGCTTTCACCGCGTTATCGAAGCTTGGATATGCGGTGCTGAAAATTATCTTGGTTTGATCATTGTGTTTGAGTATCTCCGGGCAGAGTGTATGGCCTTCTTTTTCAGGGAGTCTCTGGTCCAGCAGGACTATGTCAATATTTCTCATCGAACAGAGATTGAGGCTGTCCGGGGCGGTGTGTGCGGTAAGGACTTCAAGTATATCGCTGCTCATATAATCCCTGACCGATTCGCAGAATGTCCTGTCGTCATCAACAATCAGAAGTGTTTTCTTCAGTTTATGCGCCACTGTCTCCCCCTGGAAGCGTCAATGTCACTAAAGTTCCGGCATCAGACCGGCTTTCAATCTCTATGGTGCCGTTCATTTTCGCAAGCATCTTTCTGACATTTACCAGTCCGAGACCGGTGCCATGGATTTTGGTGGTCGAAAAGGGTTTGAAGAGATTTTTCTGCTGCTCATCGGATATGCCGCAGCCATTGTCTTTAACCTGTATTAATACACAATAGTCTGTTCTACTCAGAACAATGGAGATCCGGGGTGATGATATCCCCTGTAGCGCGTCCGAGGCGTTTGTCAGGACATTCAGCATAACATGCTGCAGCGCCCTGGCGTCAAAATATCCATATATATTTTCTGTTCTGAAAATTGTCTTTATCATGATATTATTTTTATCGAAATC
>JAYWMP010000253.1:0-7606 GCA_035873255.1 Nitrospirota bacterium | reverse complement strand
GGTACGAGATACATGAAACGGCTGAGTCTGCAATAATGAGATAGAAACAAATAAAAAAGTGGGAACGGAAGTGGAAACTTGAACTTATTGAGGAAGATAATCCTAATTGGAATGATTTATATAATTATATTTGCGAGAATTCTGGATTCCCGCTCAAAGGACCGCGGGAATGACTGTGCGGGGGCTGCGGGAGTGGCCGCTATAAATTAGGTGATAAATGCTGAATATATACACACAGATAAGACTGAAGAACCATTTATTTAAATTTGGGATAAGTGAATATTTACTTGGGAGACTGAAAATGAAGAAAATTATAATGCTTCTTACGTGTGCTGTTTTCGCAGGAAATTTGGCCTCGGGACATCCCGCCCATGGGGAGATGAGGAAGGGGCCATATACTCTTTCGGAGGCAGTTGAATACGCCCTTGAAAACAACCCCGGGCTTGCGGCATCGCGTATCGACATAGAGATCGAAAACTATGACATTGACGAAGCAAGGGGCGGCAGGCTTCCCAGTCTGAATTTGATAGGCAGTACAACGGGGTCCCGCTATGATCTTCCTGTCCTGCCCATAACAGGCTCGCCCTTTGAAGGCGGTTTCCCGGAGTTTGATAACCCGGTTTATGAGATCGGGGTATCCTTCAACCTTCCGGTATATATGGGCGGAAGACTCCACCGGCAGGTGAAGATTGCTGAGATAAGCAAGTCCATAGCCGAGGATGGTTTAACCTTTGACAGGCAGGAGCTTGTCTTTAACGTGACCAGCATTTATTACAGGATTCTCGAACTTGAGAGGGTCCTTGATGCAAGCGGGGAGAGAGTGAGTCAGCTCGAGACGCATAAAAAGGATGTGGAACTTTTCCTTAAGGCCGGCAATGTCCCCAGAGTTGATCTCTTAAACACCGAGACCGGGCTTGCCCATGCCAGGTATAGCGCCCTGATTGTGAAACATAACCTCGAAAGCGCCCGTGAACTACTGAAGAATTTTATGGGTATCGAAGATCCGGATGCGGAAATCTCGGTTCTCCCTGAAATCATGAAACGGACATATCCTGATATTCAGGAAAGCAGGGAAAAGGCATTTTCCCTCAGGCCCGATTACAGGGTCGTCCTGAAGAAGCAGAAGATGGCTGCTGAACGGGTGGGGCTGATGTCGGGTGAAAGGCTTCCGTCGGTTAATCTCTATGGTGAATACACCGGGAACTCCGGGAATGATTTTAATTTCAGGGAAGATTGGCTTGTTTCCCTCAGGTTGACGATGCCGATTTTTGACGGAGGGGTAACAAAGACCCGGATAAACAGAGAGAGGAAGAAACTGGAGAAGATAAAAGAAGAGGAACGGGCTGTTCGCCTCAAAATTCTCAGGGAAATAAAAGACGCCCACCTGGGGATTGACAACGCCCGGGAGAGGATGGAGGTCCTGACAAAGGCAATCGAGACCGCGGAGGAAACCCTGAGGATAGAACGTCTGAAATACGGAGCAGGGGCGGGTACGAGCACTGATGTCATTGACGCGCAGACTGCTCTGCTCAGGGCCAGGGTTGAGTACTACCAGGGCATTTATGATAAAGACATTGCCATTGCCGCTCTGGATAAAGCTATCGGCAGGGACAGGTATAAGGAGGTTTCGGAATGAAGAAACGACTTTTGATAGCGGGGCTTGTCATCGCCATCACCGCATTGGCTATCTCCCTGGCGATTCAGCTCAGGCATGAACCAGGGGCAAAGGTCATTATCGCATCGGGAAATGTGGAAGTCAGGGAAGTGGACATGGGCTTTAAACATCCGGGTAGAGTTGCGGAGCTTTATACCGATGAAGGACTGAGTGTTGAAAAGGGGCAGATACTCGCAATGCTTGACAAGGCGGAACTTGAAAGTATGGTCCAGGAGCGTAAGGCCCGGATGGATGAGGCCGTGGTGAAACTTGAGGAGCTCAGGGCCGGCTCCAGGCCGCAGGAGATCGGGAAGGCAAAGGCTGATCTCGGTTATGCCGAAGCGGTTTTCAGCAAAGCCAAAAATGATTATGAAAGAGATCAGTTTCTTTTTGAAAATGACGCCATATCCGCCAGGCAGATGGACGCCTCCGAGAAGGCGTACCAGGTGGCGCTCTCCAGCTTCCGGAAAGCCGGTGAGGTCTTGAGCCTTGTCAGGGAGGGACCGAGAAAAGAGAAGTTGCAGGCACAGGAAATCAGGGTGCGGCAGGCCGAGGCGGCACTCAGGGCATCTGAAGACAGATTGAACGAGACCATGATTTATGCGCCGGTATCAGGTGTGATACTAAAAAAATATATTGAAATCGGGGAGACGGTTGCAGGGGGGATGCCTGTATACACCATTGGCGATCTCAAACATCCCTGGGTAAAGGTCTATATAAAAGAAGACAGGCTGGGGCTTGTGAAACTGGGCCGGAAGGCGGAGGTCAGAACGGATTCCTACCCGGAGAAGATTTACGATGGAACTATCACCCGGATATCATCGATGGCGGAGTTTACTCCCAAGAATGTCCAGACCGAAGAGGAGAGGGTGAAGCTCGTCTTTGGAGTGGAGATCAGCGTGAATAATGAAAACGATGAACTGAAGCCCGGTATGCCTGCTGATGTGAGGCTTATTCTTGAATAACGAAGCGATTGCAATAAGAACGGAAAAACTCCTGAAATCCTTCGGAGACTACCGGGCTGTTGACAGCCTCGATCTGGAGATTAAGCGAGGTGAGATCTACGGCCTGGTGGGACCGGACGGCTCGGGCAAGACCACCCTGATGAGGCTTCTGACAGCGATTATGGAGCCGGATTCCGGGCAGGCCTGGGTGGCGGGGCATTCCGTGATAACCGAAAGCGAGACAGTCAAAGAAAAGATCGGCTACATGTCGCAAAGGTTCGGTCTCTACGAGGACCTTACGGTGATAGAGAACATCATCTTTTACGCGGACTTGTACGATGTACCCCGGAAAGAAAGGCCTGAAAAGATCGAGAGGCTTCTTGGCTTTAGTAACCTCACACCTTTTAAAGCAAGGCTTGCCGGAAAGCTCTCCGGCGGCATGAAGCAGAAACTCGGCCTTGCCTGCGCCCTCATTCATACCCCGGAAGTCCTCTTCCTCGATGAGCCGACAAACGGGGTTGATCCCGTCTCCCGGAGGGATTTCTGGAAGATACTCTATGACCTGCTGAAAGAGGGTATTACGATTTTCGTATCCACAGCCTATCTCGATGAGGCGGAACGCTGCACCAGGGTAGGGCTTATACATAAGGGTAAGCTCCTGATAGAGGACGATCCGGCGGCAATGAAGAAGTCCTTCGGTTATCCAATGATCGCCCTCTGGGCTGATGACCTGAGGGGAGCTATGAAAGTATTAAAAATAGTTCCGGGCGTAAAAAACATAAGCATTTATGGTGACAGGCTCCATATCGCCCTTGAAAGTCCGGAATTGACAGAGACGATAGCATCCGAGCTTCAGGCTGCGGCAATAGAGATGAAGAGTTATGGAAAGATTGTCCCCAGCCTTGAAGATATTTTCATAACGATGGTGGCCGGTGATGAATGAGAAGAACATAGCCGTAAAAGTCGAGGGTCTCACCCGGACATTTGGTGACTTCACGGCAGTGGAGGGTATAAGTTTTTCGGTGAGCAGGGGAGAGATTTACGGCTTCCTGGGACCGAACGGCGCTGGCAAATCCACCACGATAAAGATGCTCTGCGGCCTCCTGCAGCCTACGGATGGCGACGGCACAGTAGGGGGCTTGGATATTGTAAGGGAATCGGAAAAAATCAAGAAGACCATCGGCTATATGTCACAGAAATTTTCGCTCTACGATGACCTCTCGGTAGAGGAAAACATCACATTTTTCAGCGGGATGTACGGTGTCACCGGAAAGACCAGGAAGGAGCGAAAGGAGTGGGTCCTTGAAATGGCGGGACTCAGGGACAGGCGGACCGTGATCACAAAGACCCTGCCGGGGGGAATCAAGCAGAGACTTGCACTGGGATGCGCCCTGCTCCATGAGCCCCCTGTATTATTCCTCGATGAGCCCACCTCAGGGGTGGATCCTGTCTCAAGGAGGAATTTCTGGAGTCTTATCTATGAGATGGCAAAGGGTGGCGCGACGGTCTTTGTCACCACTCACTACATGGATGAGGCAGAGTACTGCGACAGGCTTGCCCTTATCTACAGGGGAAAGATCATTGCCGAGGGGACGCCTACTGAATTGAAAGTGCAGTATATGCGCCGTTCCGTCCTCGAGATAGAGACGGACAGGACGTTTGAGGCGCTCGAGGTCCTGGGCCGGAGTGGCATTGAGACCGCGCTCTTCGGGAGCCTGCTCCACGCTGTTGTTGATGATATAAAGACCGCGACCCCTGAGATCGAAAGAGAGCTTGGAAAAGCAGGAATTAAAGTAATCAGGGTCGATAAAATTATGCCGTCACTTGAAGACGTGTTCGTGACGCTGATAGAGAGCGCGTGAGATGAAAATATCGAGAATTAAAGCGATCGCAAAAAAGGAGTTGATACAGATCCGGCGTGACCCGCTGAGCCTTGCCATGGCCTTTCTGATGCCGGTGATGCTCCTGTTTATCTTCGGCTATGCAATAACTCTGGATGTGAATAACCTGGAGACGGTAGTCTGCGACCTCGACAGGAGCACGCTCAGCAGGGAACTCGTGGCGGAATTCGGCGAATCAGAGTATTTCACAATCATAGACCATGTCTACAGCCAGGGAGAGATAGACGGATATCTTGACAGGGGCGAGGCATTGGTGGCTATTACCATTCCCCGGGACTTCTCTGAAGACATAAAGAAAGGGAGACCGGCGGAGCTTCAGGTGATAGTCGATGGAAGCGATTCAAATTCAGCTACCATTGCGCTCGGATATATATCCGGTGTGACCGGGCTTTTTTCAAAAAGGATTGCCGTCAGGCAGCGTCCCCCTCTTATAGACACACGTATGAGGGTCTGGTTCAATGAGGAGCTTGAATCCAGAAATTACATCATCCCTGGTCTTATTGCGGTGATCATGTCCGTTATCGCGGCCCTTCTCACCTCTCTTACTGTTGCTCGTGAATGGGAGAGGGGGACCATGGAGCAGCTTATATCAACACCTGTGAAGACCCCGGAGTTCATCCTCGGAAAACTCATACCGTATTTCCTGATCGGCTTTATTGATATGCTGGTATCAGTGCTTCTGGCAGTCTTTCTGTTCGGTGTGCCGATGAAGGGGAGCCTGTTTCTGCTGGCAGGGCTCTCATCCCTGTTTCTCTTTGGCGGACTCAGCCTCGGGATGCTAATATCTATCGTTGCAAAGTCCCAGCTGGTGGCGAGCCAGATAGCCATGGTGGCGACTTTTCTGCCCGCCTTCCTGCTTTCCGGCTTCATGTATGCCATCCCGAACATGCCCAGGCCCCTCCAGATAATCACCTATGCCATACCGGCACGTTATTTTGTGAGCATGCTGAAGGACATCTTCCTGAAAGGCAATCCATTACATATGCTGCTTTTCGAGACGGCCCTTCTCGGTATCTTCGGCCTGGTGGTCTTTGGCATAGCCAACAAAAAATTTAAAAAGAGGATTGAATAGCCATGTTTCTTCGGATAAAAGAGATGATCGTCAAGGAGTTCATTCAGGTGTTCAGGGACAGGAGGATGCTGGCCATCATTTTTATCACGCCGGTGATCCAGATGCTCGCCTTTGGTTACGCCGCCACCACTGACGTAAACAACATCTCGACAGCCGTATATGACCTTGATAAGTCCCTTGAAAGCCGGGAGTTGGTGCGGCGGCTTGAGTCCTCCGGATATTTTACAGTGAAAGTCCATGTGGAGCAGGCCGACGAGATACAGGACCTTCTTCAAAGGGGAAAGGTCATCGCAACCATCCGGATAAACAGCGGCTTTTCAGAAGACCTGAAGAAGGGAGTTCCCACATCCATACAGGTGATTGTGGACGGCACCGACTCAAACACCGCCACCGTGGCAATGGAGTATATAAACAGGATCATCATGGAGTACTCCGGTGATTTAAGAAGGAATATCAGGCCACCGGACCCGATGATCGACCTCCGCGCGCGGGCATGGTATAACCCTGACCTGAGAAGTAAAAACTACAATGTCCCCGGTGTTATAGCAATCGTTATAATGCTCACCTGCCTGCTGCTCACCTCCATGGCCGTGGTGCGGGAGTGGGAGATCGGGACAATGGAGCAGCTGATGGTCACTCCGTTACGGCCCATAGAACTCATGCTCGGCAAGACCATACCCTTTGCCGCAATAGGGTTTTTCGATATGCTTGTCGTCACAACAGTGGCGGTCTTCTGGTTTGAAATTCCGATCCAGGGTTCCCTTCCCTTGCTTGCGCTCAACACCGCAGTCTATCTCCTTTCGGTCCTCGGAATGGGACTTCTCATATCCACCATATCGAGGACACAGCAGCAGGCCATGATGGCGACGTTCCTTTTCTATGTCCCGGCGGTACTCCTCTCCGGGTTCATGTTCCCTATTGAGAACATGCCCCAGGTCATACAGTACGGGACGTACATCAACCCTCTCCGGTATTTTCTTGTGATCATCAGGGGGATATTCCTGAAGGGCAGCGGCATGGATATTCTCTGGCCCCAGACATTATCGCTTCTTGTTCTCAGCATAGTGGTCGTAACATCAAGCTCTCTTCGGTTTAAGAAGAAGATACTGTAAGAATGGACGTGACCGGAGGAACCCGGACGAAAATACCGCCGGGAAGTCTTTCCTCTTATTGATCTTCCAGTATTTTTTGGAGCGAAGATTTTATCTGGGAAACCGGATGTCTTTAAGCAAGAACAAAGACATAAAGAACGGAACCAAGAAAATGCGCCCCGCGATTCTTTTTTAACGGTCTGCTTCCGGTCTGCCCGATAAAAAGCAAAGCGCAAAGAGCATAGCGCAGAGCGTAACGGACTAAGGACGAAAAAAGCTCAGACAGTCTTGAATTTTAAACGCGTTCAGCCTCGGAATCATCCCTGAAATAATCAAAGGGGTTTGAAAGACCAGCAAAGCGCAGAGAGTATGGCGCAGAGCGTTAAAGCCTGGGAACAGAAGATCAGGACGGAAGGCAATACCTGCTGACAATAGTTATAACCCCTTTCAGTTACACAGTAGCCCTTGTATCCAGACCTGAATGAGGGTAAGGATAAGTTAACCTAAGGGGGAAGTTTTAAGCTCCCCTCTTAGGTTAAGAGGGGTTGGGGGAGTTATCCTGGTAAATGTTGGGCAAAGCGGCAGGGGCGTTATTTGAAGATTAAACTATCACTTCCTGCCGGATTTTGATTTCCCCTTGTATTTAGGGCATCCGTCTGTATGACATGCCCCGCAGTATTGTTTTTCGCAGTCAGGGCATAGTCTGAAACAGGTGCTACAGATGATGTGAAGTTTGTTGTCGCATATAAAATAAGGCTTCTTTGGGTTAAAACATAACTCGCACGGCAAATCATCCCAGGAATTTCGCAAGGTTGAGGGAATGACTGATTAAATATGAGTGCGTTTATGCAACGTTAAGGTTCAGCCTTTGGGCGAGCAGATACGTTATTTTTGTCCCATCTTAAATTTGAAGACCAGAGATTGACCGGGGAAGGTTTTTACAG
>JAYWMP010000183.1:0-5580 GCA_035873255.1 Nitrospirota bacterium | reverse complement strand
ATTTACAGGGAAACTCAAAATAACTTCTCGCATGCTTTAATATAGGATAAAACTTTCAGATTAAATTATCAATCCATAAATTTACCTGACTTGATTATGGTCTCGGGATTGCCTTACTTTTCTTCAATTATGACCTTTATTTCTATCCTTTCCTCCGGGTTGTCCCGCATGTCCCTCGGCTGGCTTACAATTGTATCCGCCACATCCATCCCGGAAACCACCTCCCCGAAGGCGGTATACTGACCGTCAAGAAAAAGCGCGTCCGCTACGCATATGAAAAACTGGGAACCGGCGCTGTCAGGGTCGGCAGACCTCGCCATCGATAGAATCCCCCTCTTATGCGGCTTATCGTTAAACTCCGCCTTCAACTGATATCCCGGACCGCCCATGCCATGTTTTGACCTGTCCGCTTCCTTTGAATTCGGATCGCCGCACTGTATCATAAACTCCGGGATGATCCTGTGGAATATCGTGCCGTCATAAAAACCCTTTTTCGCCAGATCGATAAAGTTTTTTACGTGACCTGGCGCCAGGTCGGGGAAAAAACTCAGCTCCATATTCCCGAATTTTGTCTCTATCACCGCTCTTGTCATGCTCATCTTACAATCTCCTTTTTGAAAATATTTTGTAGTAGTTAACAATCCACCTGTTTATCTGTTTCTGTTCTATATATATCTTTAAATATGAGCGTCTTTCATTCCGATGAGAACAATGTCCCTTAACGCGTCTATGAAAAGAGGCGAAGTATTTAATGATTCAACCCTCTCCAGCCTCATCCCCAGCGCCTCCGCCATATTTTTATACAGCATATCAATTTCATAAAGGGTTTCTATATGGTCTGATACAAAACTGATCGGTACTACGAGAATATTTTTTATTCCCTTTTGAGCGAGACTCCTGATCATTTCATCCGTTGAGGGTTCCAGCCACTTCACCGGTCCGCTCCTGGATTGATATGAAAGATCCCATCCGACATCAATTCTCCCGGTTACCTCTCTTATCGTCCCCATCAACTGATCTACATAAGGGTCTCCTTCCTCGATAAATTTCACGGGAAGGCCGTGAGCACTGAAGAGCAGATGTATATTCCGTTCCGGCCCGCCGCCCCGAGGATCATCATTAAACAATTTAAAACCTTTTTTTATCACGTCAACAACCGCATTGATATACAGAGGGTGATTAAACCACGACATTATATTGACAACTTCCAGAGGATAATGGGAAGAAATATCTCTTAACCTGGAAAACGAGGAACCGGCTGTCGCATCGGAATATTGAGGATAGAGACTCAGGGCGACAAGTCTTCCGATCCCGTCATTACAGATTTTCGGCACCACGTCATCGATCAAAGGATGCCAGTACCGCATACCGACATAAACCCTGAATATTTCTCTCCTCGTCCTTCCGGCTAGCGCCCCTTCTCCCGGGATATTCCCTGGCCTAGCGGTGTTGAGCGCCATCTCCAGCGCCTTAGCCTGGGCCGATGTGATATCCAGAATCGGCGATTTTCCACCTATCCGCTTATAGGCCTCCGCTGTCTTCCCCGCCCTCAGAGAAGAGATAATCCAGGCAAGTGGCTTCTGCATGAACGACGGCCCGAGCCTGATTATTTCCCTGTCCGAAAAGAGATTAAACAGAAAAGATCTTACTGCTTCAAGAGAATCAGGGCCTCCGAGATTCAGAAGCAGTACGCCTGTCTGTTTGTCATCAGATGTCAATGTACGTTTTGATATCCTTTTCGATTACTCGACAGACCTTATGTCTTTCCGCTCAGTCTATGGACCGCCTCGACCATGGCGACAGCATTATCAACATCGGTCTCGGGAAGGATTCCATGTCCAAGATTAAATATGTGTCCGCGCGAGGAAGACGCCTTCTCCATAATATCCCTGACCCTTTCTTCTATCCTGTCCCCCGGTCCAAGCAGCACACACGGGTCAAGATTGCCCTGAACGGATACTTTTTTGCCGAGGCGCTTTACCGCACCGCCCATATCGACCCTCCAGTCTATTCCTATAACATCAGCTCCAGCCCCCTTGATTATATCCAGAAGACCGGCGCAGTTATTAACAAAATAAATAACCGGCGCACCCAGCGGCTTTATCGCCTTTATGACTGTTTTAATGTACGGGAAGATGATCCTCTCGTAATCCAACGGGGACAGGATGCCCGCCCATGAGTCAAAAAGCTGGACCACCTGCGCTCCGGCCCTTATCTGTGATGAAAGATAACCGATAACCGTAGAGGTAATTTTATCCATAAGTGAACTGAAAAGTTCAGGGTCACTGTACATCATTGTCTTTGTATGGATAAAATTCCTAGAACTCCCGCCTTCAATAATATAAGTCGCAAGAGTAAACGGTGCTCCGGAAAATCCGATCAGTGGGACCCTGGTCTCGAGTTCCCGCCTCAAAATCTTTATCGTCTCCAGTACAAAGGGCATGCTTTCTTCGGTATCGGGTATTATCAACCGGTTGACATCCGATTTATTCCTGACAGGCTTTCTGAACACGGGACCTTTTTTCTCCAGAAATCTGAGATGCATTCCCATGGCCTCGACAGGGATGAGAATATCGGAAAAAAGTATCGCCGCGTCAACGCCAAGAACATCAACGGGCTGCAATGAAACTTCCGCCGCCAATTCCGGGGTCTTGCAGAGCGTTAAAAAATCAACTCTGGAGCGGATTTTCTGATATTGCTTCATATACCTGCCTGCCTGCCGCATCAGCCAGACCGGGGTATAGTCGACTTCTTCTCCAAGGCACGCCTTAATAAATGTATCGTTCATTTTTCAACCCTCTTTCTCATTTTGATCGGTATATAACTGCAAAACGGCTCCTCTTCAAGGTAGTCTCCATAAACGGAATAAGCCCTTGCCCTGCACCCTCCGCATACGTTTATATATTCACACGAACCGCATCTACCCTTATATTTTTTAAAATCCCTCAGGTCCCTGAAAAGTCCGGAATCCTCCCATATGTCCCTGAAAGACTTCTCTCTTATATTCCCTGCCGGTTTCGGGAAATAGCTGCAGGGCAACACATTGCCGTCTACATCAATCAGACAGATAACCTGTCCGGCTATACAGCCCTTTGCTCCGCCCGTGGAGAATTTAAGTGTGCGCTTCCTGAATTTGACCTTGCTTTCCCTGGATTTTTGTAACACGATCCTGTAATAATGGGGCGCGCACGTAGGCCTGACCAGCATTGTCTCCTCTTCATTTTCCATATCATAGTGCCAGCCGAGTATCTCTTCGTATTTTTCTTTAGGTATTAGCTCATTCATAATCTCCTCACCCCTGCCTGTAGGGACGACCATGAACATATACCAGGCTGTTGCACCGAGGTCTTTGGCCAGCCTGTATACTTTGGGTATTTCGTCCATGTTCCGCTTTGTAAAAGAGGAATTAATGATAAATTCAATATCATGTTTCCTGAAAAGTCCCGCGGCATTTATAGTGCCCGCAAAAGCGCCCTTCTGATTCCTGAAATTGTCATGTGCTTCTTCTTCGGCGCCGTCGAGGCTCAAAGAGACGATCCTGATGCCCGAATCCTTTATCGCTTCGCATATTTCATCCGTCACAAGCGTACCATTTGTCGCAAGGCACATCCTGAGTCCCTTGTCCGCGCCATATCTGGCAATCTCAAAGACATCGTTTCTTACGAGCGGCTCACCCCCGGAAAGGACCATGACCGGCCTCGCATAGCCGACTATATCATCTATAATTCTGAATGCCTCGGCTATCGGAAAATCCGGATGACCATCCGCTTCAGATTCGGATGAAGAGCGACAGTGAATACACCTCAGGTTACATCTCCTGGTGATCTCCCATGCTATCCATTTAGGTGTAAATTCCATTGTTTTACCTTGGCGCCGCCTAGAATTCATGCAGATTTATTATACATTTACGTCAGCGAATTTTCCAAAGACGATATCTTCCATCGCTTTAAGCAACGGCTTGAGGGTTTCTCTGTCCAGGGCTGAAATGGTGATTGCGTTAAAACGTCTTGAAAGGTTCAGGACCTCATCCTTATCCAGTCTGTCGGCCTTGTTGAAGACAAGGATCACCTTCCTGTCGGAGAGATCAAGATCCGAGAGGACCCGTTCCACCGATGCCATATGCTGCCCGAATCTCGGATTGGATATATCCACGATATGAAGAAGCAGGTCCGCATCTTCAAGCTCTTCGAGTGTCGCCCTGAAGGCCGACATTAAATCCTTCGGAAGGTCCCGGATAAAACCCACCGTGTCCGTAATCACAACTTCACGTTCACGCGGGAATCTCAGCCGCCTGCTCGCCGTATCCAGAGTTGCGAACAACTTGTCCTCAACAAACGTCCTGCTTTCCGTCAGGGCGTTCAGCAACGTCGATTTTCCCGCGTTTGTATAACCTACAATCGAAACAATCGGTATCTGTTTCTGAACACGCTTTGCTTTCCTCTGCATTCTGGCCTTGCTTAACGTCTTTAATTCTTTTTCGAGCAGGACAATTTTGTCCCTGACCCGTCTTCTGTCGATTTCGAGTTTCATCTCTCCCGGTCCCCGTCCGCCTACTCCGCCCATAAGCCGTGACATGGCCGTACCTTTTCCCGCCAGCCTGGGCAACCTGTATTTAAGCTGCGCCAGTTCAACCTGGACCTTTCCGTCCCTGCTGTGGGCGCGCCCCGCGAATATATCGAGTATAAGCTGAGAACGATCGATGACCTTCAGTTCCGTGAGATTGCTTATGGCCTTTATCTGGGACGGGGTCAAATCCTGGTCAAAGACCAGAAGTGTTGCTCCCTTGTTCATGGCGGTTATCAGAAGCTCCCTGATCTTCCCGGCGCCCATCAGATACCCGGGATTTATCTCTTTAGCCCTCTGAATGATTTCGTCAAGCACAATCAGGTCGCTTGATAATGCAAGTTCTTTCAGTTCTTCCATGGAATCCTCCTGCTCATGCCTGGGCCTTGTCGAGACGCTCACCAATATGGCTTTTTCTCTCATGGACATCCTGCCCTTATGTCCGGCTGCTTCAGCACTTCCGATTCCTCTTTCCCTCTCCATCTCTTCTTCAAGCGTCGAAACAAAAGAGTCAAATTCGAACCTGCAATCATAAAAATTCTCCGGGGGAAGGACTTCATAGGTCTGTTCCGCCGTATGGGGGCTGAGGTGAGCGATCTGAATCCTTGACGGCCGGCCGTTCCTGATTCCAATGGCGGCAATAACATCAAATCTCAGGAGAGCAAGGTCGGTTAAATCATCCTGATTCAAAGCCTCGTCATTTAAATGGGTATGTATAAATCTCAGGCCCCTCAGTATCTTTCTGCCTAAAGGGTAATCATCAAGCGGCGGGATAAATATTCCTTTTGCATCACCGATAATTACATGCGTCACGACGCCTTTCCTTGAAATCAGAAGACCTGTCTGACGGTTTATTCCGGATGATATTCCGGCAAGATAGGCGGCGAGTTCATCGGTTATCAGTCCACCATGCACTTTTCTTCTGTATATTTTTTCAAGGGCGTATAGCTGACTCTTCTTGAGACCTGATAATTTTCCGTACAGGGTGGCTATGTTAATCCTCCATAAAGAATTTAT
>JAYWMP010000172.1:0-5386 GCA_035873255.1 Nitrospirota bacterium | reverse complement strand
TGTTAATCTCCTAAAATATGCTTCATTTCTTTATATATCTCGTTGCCGATCTCAATCCCGAAGTCGATAAATTCAGGCCCGTACTTCCGGCCGGTTTCAGTTCTGAAGGTCTCTTTGATTTTTCTTATGCCTTCCATCTTTTCCTGGAAATCACTGTAAAGTGTTTTAATGGGGATGCCGGTCGACTCCATTATCAGCCATAAGGTGGTCGTGAAATTATCAGGTCCCCACCTGAATTTGTCCGCGTCGTAAAGAGAATCGCTGATCAGTTTCGCCGTCCCGCTCCCGGAATCCAGGACTTTCCTGAATGCCTCGTGATTTCTTATAGCGGCGGTAACATATTGTCTGCAGTCAGGACCGATATCAAGCTCATCCAATATCCTGCCTGCCTCGATGCTTCCCGAGATCGTATGGTCTTTTTCATTGCGTTTAATATCATGAAGAAGCCCTGCCATCTGGACGCAGAGCAGCATTTCTTTTCTTTCCGAAGCGGAGTGTTTACTTCTCGAACTCTCTATCAGCAATATAGCGCCTGCCTCCAGCGCCACCTTCTCGCAATGGAAGATACCATGCGCGGGATGCAACTTTGATTCGTCGAGATAAGACCGGCATCTCTGAAGTAACTCGCTGTTTGAGAAAAAACGGTGAGATTCGTCCAGTTCTTCTCTTTGCAAGCTGTAAAAAGAAGGAGGGCCGAGCTTGCGGGCCGCCTCAATCGCTGTTGCTTTTAAAATGGAGTTATTCAATCCGGGTAGCTTTTCCAAAATATTATATTTAATTATAATGGTTTTATATGTGGATAGATCAAGTTTTTCGGGCCAGGAGGGGAATCTTCTCCTGATACGACCCGCCGAAACGCTTCAAAGAAAATTAAAAAATATGATAGTATATCTCTTAATTTTATAATATTGCGGAGGAAGCGATGTCAAAGACTTATAATATAGCGGTAATACCGGGCGACGGCACGGGCCCGGAGGTTGTCACGGAGGGCATTAAGGTTTTAAACGCGGTTTCCGGGAGATTCGGGTTTAAACTCGATTTTCACAATTTTGATTTCGGCGGCGAAAGGTACCTCAGGACAGGTGAAGTTTTACCGGACAACGCGACCGAAGAACTCAGAAAATATGACGCGATATATCTCGGCGCCATCGGCCATCCGGATGTCAGACCTGGAATTCTCGAAAAAGGCATCCTTCTCCGGTTGAGGTTTGAACTCGACCAGTACATTAACCTCAGGCCGGTGAAGCTTTATCCCGGTGTGGATTGCCCGCTCAAGGACAAAGAGCCGGAGCATATAGACTTCATAGTCGTCAGGGAAAACACGGAAGGTATTTATGCCGGGGCAGGGGGGGTGTTAAAGAAGGGCACGCCTGATGAAGTTGCCGTCCAGGAATCCATAAATACGAGAAAGGGAGTCGAGCGCTGCATAAGATACGCGTTTGATTACTGCGCGAAGAGAAACAGGATGAATAAGCTGACTCTCTGCGGCAAGACAAACGTTCTGACCTTTGCCTTCGACCTCTGGGAGAGGGCCTTCTACGAGGTTGCGAAAGAGTATCCCGGCATAAAGCCCGACTATGCTCATGTTGACGCCATAACCATGTGGTTTGTCAAGAACCCCGAATGGTTTGACGTTATCGTTACAGACAATATGTTCGGTGATATAATCACGGACCTCGGGGCCATGATCCAGGGAGGCATGGGTATCGCCGCAGGGGGTAACATCAACCCGGAGGGTGTCTCCATGTTCGAGCCGATCGGCGGTTCCGCCCCGAAATACAAGGGCAAGAACGTCATTAATCCTCTTGCCGCGATCTGCGCGGGTGGGATGATGCTCGAACATCTTGGAGAGGATGAAGCGGGGAAGACTGTCGAGAAGGCTGTAATGGAAGTTACAGGGAAGCATATAAAGAGTCTTGCCGCCGGACATATGGGGCTCAGCACAACCGGGACCGGAGATCTGGTCGCGAAGATTGCGATTGAAATCATTTAGTCAGTATTGAAAGGAACCTGATACATGTTAAAGAAGAAAGACAGATATAACGTTGCGGTTGTCGGCGCAACAGGCGCTGTAGGCAATGAGATGATCGCTACGCTTGAAGAGAGGGATTTCCCTGTCGAGAGACTCAGGCTTTTTGCCTCCGAGAAGTCGGAAGGCAGGAAGCTGAGGTTCAGGGACGCGGATATACCGGTTGAAACACTTGATGAGGACTCTTTCAGGGGGATAGACATAGCGCTCTTCTCTGCGGGTGGTGAAAGGTCGAGAATATGGGCCCCTGTTGCGGCGAAGTCGGGATGTGTCGTTATCGACAACTCGAGCCAATGGAGAATGGACCCTGAAGTACCGCTCGTTGTACCGGAGGTGAATCCTCATGACCTGGAATGGCATAAGGGGATAATAGCCAACCCGAACTGTTCCACAATACAGATGGTTGTCGTGCTGAAGCCTATATATGACGCGGCAGGCATCAGGAGGGTAGTTGTCACGACATTCCAGTCGGTCTCGGGCACCGGGAAGAAGGCGATGGACGAACTCATGCAGCAGACTGTCGCTATTCTGAATTTTAAACCGGCCGAAAAGAATGTCTATCCTCACCAGATTGCGTTCAACTGCATTCCTCACATAGATTCCTTTCTCGGCAATGACTATACAAAGGAAGAGATGAAGATGGTGAACGAAACCAGAAAGATTCTGGGCGATGATTCCATCGGGATAACAGCGACCACTGTGCGGGTGCCTGTCTTCAGGTGCCATTCTGAAAGCCTTAATATAGAGACCCAAAAGAAGATAACGCCGAACGAGGTGAGGGCGGTTCTTTCCGCGGCCCCCGGGCTTGTGGTCTATGACGCCCCAGAAAAAAACATCTATCCGCTCGCCACGGATGTCGCCGACAGGGATGAGACATATGTCGGCAGGATACGCGAGGACGAATCAACGGAAAACGCTATCAACATGTGGATAGTGGCGGACAACCTCAGGAAAGGCGCCGCGCTTAACGCGGTACAGATAGCGGAAAAGCTTGTCGAAATGGCGTGAAGCTTGATGCCGACCTCATAGTTACGGCTGATTATGTCCTGAAGATGGACAGGGAACAGACTGTTATCGAAAACGGGGCTATCGCAGTAAAAGACAAAAAAATTATTGGGGTCGGTACTGAAGAAGAGATTGCCGGAAAGTATTCCCCGGCGAGGACCATCGGCGGCGCGGGCAAGGCGGCCTTCCCCGGCCTCGTAAACACCCACACACATGCCGCGATGGTATATTTCAGGGGCCTTGCGGATGACCTTCCACTTGATATATGGCTGAGGGAACATATCTGGCCGGCTGAAGAGAAATGGCTGAGTGATGAGTTTGTTTTTGACGCCGTGGAGCTTGCCTGTATCGAGATGCTCAAGGCAGGTGTCACCCTCTTCAATGATATGTATTTTTTCAGCGACGCCGTAGGCAGGGCCACAAAAAAGACCGGCATGAGGGCGGTCCTGGGGGCCGGGATAATCGACTTGCCGAGTAAGGTTGCCGGTACGCCGGCTGAGTACCTTGAGAATGCCGAAAGGTTCATTAATGCCTGGGCTGGAGATGAGCTTATCTCTACCGCCATAGCGCCGCATGCGTTATATACCTGCGCGCCTGAAAATATGACAAGGGCGAAGAAACTGGCGGAGCGTTATAATGTGCGTGTCCATATCCACCTCTCCGAGACCGAATGGGAAGCAGGCGAGATCATGAAGCGGTATGGCGGGACGCCGGTGGAGTTGCTGGCCGGCACCGGCTTTCTCGACGGGAGAATAATAGCGGCGCATTGTGTATGGCTTACCGACAGGGAGATCGGGATACTCGCCGAGACAGGTGTTGGTGTCGCCCACTGCATCGAGAGCAACCTGAAACTTGCCGCGGGTATTGCGCCTGTTCATAAGATGCTGAACGCGGGTGTCAAGGTTGCATTCGGAACCGACGGGGCCGCGAGCAACAATGACATGAACATACTCAGTGAGATGTCCACCGCCGCAAAGGTCCATAAGGCTGTATCAGGCGATCCCACGGCATTAACCGCGAAACAGGCGATGCTTATGGCGACAAGGCAGGGGGCCGAAATTCTGGGGCTTGGCGATATAACAGGCAGTATAGAGGAAGGCAAGGCCGCGGATATAGTTATCGCGGACCTGACAAAACCTCATCTGACGCCGATGTATGATGTCTATTCCCATATCGTCTATTCCATGAAATCCTCCGACATAGAGACTGTCATTATCAACGGCAGAGTTGTCCTGGATTGCGGAGAATTGACCACCGCCGATGAAACGGAGATCATCCGGAAGGCGGTTTATTGGGGCAGGAAGATTGATCCCCGCAATGCGTCTTGAGACAGGCGTCTCCACCTGAACATTATTTTACGATGACGGACCGGCGGTTTATGATATCCCGGGTCAATACTGGCGCCAGCTCATAGGCACGGCATGCTCAATGGCATGTTTGTTCAGCATATTGAACAGTCTGTCGGCCTCTTTATATTGTTTGTCGGCAAATTCTTTTAATTCGTCGTAATTCTTTAATTCGTCCTTCTGTCTGATCAGCTTATCCCTGTACTGTTTCCATTCCGACCGAAGTGAGGCAAAGCGGAAAAAATTATTTCTCCACCACTGCATGCTGTGGCCGGCAGGCATCTTCGGCCTTGAAGAGAGTTCTTCGAATATAACTACCTGCCTGGTGGTGTCTATTGTAATGGAATAGTTAGCCACAAAATCCATGCCTATAAGTCCATCGAAAGCCTCCGACAGGGCCGGAGTGATGCTGGTAGGGACAAAGTGGTCCTTGACTTCCCCTACCTGAACAGTGTCGACGACAGTAAAAAATGAAGGTACCGAGCCACCTATGCCGGTGGTGAACGTTGACAGTCTTGCGGTGTCTTTATCTAAAAGACCGAGCCTGTCCGCCAGCTCGTTCGAGATTAACATGCCTGGAGATCCGGTATCCAGCGCCATCCGGGCGGTCACTTTGCCGTTGAGAGTTACCGGGATGATAATCCTGAGCGAGCTTCCTTCATAAGCGCTGTAGGGCACCACATACACCCTGGCATCTTCGTCTGCACCCGGGTCTGCTGACCCCGTATCATTTTTCAGTGGTTTGTCCGGCGATAATTCGGTCTGATCGTCAGGACTTTTATAGTCTTCCAGGTCCCCGTCTGTAAACACCGGGAGATTCGCCGCACCCCGATCGTTGCGACCGGCGAGAACAGGGAATGAAACAAGTAACATCAGGATCGTCAGTATAGTTTTTGTCATTGCATCACCTGTAAAAGTTTATACTAATGTTATTAATGAAATTATTTTACCGTCAGGCAATTCTCTTTTCAATTTTTTGACAGAGAAGCCGTATTTTAATTATATT
>JAYWMP010000154.1:0-17702 GCA_035873255.1 Nitrospirota bacterium | reverse complement strand
GAAAAAGAGCATCGCGGCGCCGCTTATTATGACTCCCGAATACATTATGAGTTCGCTTGATGTATTCCCCATCGAGTTCCTGGATTTCAAAAACATCCATGAGACGGTCTTTGGTGACGACATACTGAAAGAAACCGTGATAACAGCGGTTGACCTGAGAAATCAATGTGAAAGAGAGATAAAGAGCAGGCTTATCGGACTCAGGCAGGGTTATATCTCGTCCCTGGGGGACAGGCAGTTACTTACGGAACGCTTTGTCGGTTCCATTGCCGGTTATATGCCGCTTTTCCGCGGAATCATATTTCTGATGGGTAAGGAACCTCCCACCGGAAAATACGATGTTATATCCGCGCTCTCTTCTTCCTCGGGCATCGACACGGATGTCTTTAAGCGGATCGTGGACATAAAGAAAGGCAAATCAAAATTATCTAAGGCGGAGCTGGATACAATATTTGAAGAATTTTACACGGCTACGGAAAAACTGGGGAAAATAATCGATGACTATCAGGTATAAACGTCTTATTCTTGTAGTCCTGTTCTCCCTGTTTATTGTTCCGTCCTCATTTGGAGTTCTGCCTCCCATACCGCAGACACCTCAGAACTATGTCGTGGATCTGGCCAATATCATAGACGATAACATTGAACACCGCCTGAATGGATACCTGCAGGAACTTGAACAGAAGACAACCGCGCAGTTCATCGTTCTGACAATCATCTCCCTCGAAGGAGAATCAATTGACGATCTCTCTATCACTATCGCAAATGACAAATGGAGTCTGGGGCAAAAAGGAAAAGATAACGGGGCGTTACTCCTTGTCGCGCTCAGGGACAAAAAGTACAGGTTCGAGATAGGATACGGCCTCGAAGGCATACTGCCTGACAGTCTTGTCGGCAGCATAGGCCGGGAATATCTCCAGCCATATTTCAGAAAGGGAGAATACTCCACCGGGATATTCGCCGCGTCGCTGGCGGTAGCAAACGAGATCGCTTCAGAGGCGGGCGTGAATATCACGGGAATGCCGAAGCTCGGAAGATCCGTGTCTTCAGCCAGGCCGGTGAAGGTCGGTATAGCCGGCAAGATATTCACCGTTCTGTTTATTCTGGGCGCCATCATATTATTTATAAAAAATCCTCGTCTGTTTCTTCTTCTCCTCCTCTTCTCTTCAATGGGAGGCGGAAGGAGGGGCTGGGGCGGAGGAGGAGGTTTCGGAGGTGGCGGTTTCGGCAGCTTCGGCGGAGGCGGTGGGGGAGGCTTCGGCGGCGGAGGCGCATCAGGAGGATGGTAGGTTACGCTTCGATCCAGCGTGTCAATCCATGTTGTTGTATTAAAGGAGGTTTTTAATGGGAAAAGGTTTAAAAATAACGCTGATTATTCTGGGCGTAGTTCTGATAATCGGCATCATGATTTCAAAATGGGCGATCGGTCAATATAACAATGTGATCGCCATGGACGAGAACGTCAAGGGTAAATGGGCGCAGGTCGAGAACCAGTTAAAGAGGAGATATGACCTGATCCCCAATCTTGTGGCGACGGTTAAAGGGTATGCGAAACATGAAAAAGAGCTATTCGAAAACATCGCAGAGGCCAGGACAAAGTACTTTCAGGCAAAAAATGTTAAAGGCAAAATAGGGGCGTCAAATCAGCTTGAGGGTGTGCTATCGCGACTCCTGCTCCTCAGGGAAAAATATCCGGACCTCAAAGCCAACCAGTCCTTTCTGAAACTCCAGGACAGCCTTGAAGGAACGGAAAACAGGATCGCGGTCGAGAGGAAAAGGTACAACGAGTCGGTGCAGCTACTTAATACTTATATAAGGACATTCTTCGGCAGGTTTTTTGCCGGCATAGCTGGTGTGTCACCCGCGGAATACTATGAAATTCCGGAGGGACAGGCAGAGAATCCGCAGGTGAAATTTGGAGAGTGAGGAAGAATTGCTTTAAACTAAACTGAAAATCACATACGAACAGGCGGGCATGTATATGGAAAATCCCTTACAAATGCGGAACCGGTGTACATGCCTGCCTGACCGGTTTTGACTGAGCTGCCGGATATCAGGCATCGTGGTCTTTTAAAAGCTTTTCCTTCTCCTTTTCGTATGCCTCTTTCCCCGCCCCGATGGCCGAACCGACAAGAGATTTCTTTTCCTCATAAGTGCTTTTACCCTTTTCGATGACCGATGTCATTTTGTCCTTTGTCTGTTCGATATACCCGGTTGACCTGCCCTTCATATCATCAACATAATCCTTGATTTTAGTCCTGGTCTCACTTCCTGTCTGTGGAGCAAACAGAAAAGCAAGTCCTGCGCCAACAACTCCGCCTAAAAGAAACGATAGCAATACCGAACCAGGTCCGGAGCCATAATCCTCATTTCTCATCATTTTTCTCCTTTCTTAAAAGATTGTTTGTTAAATATGATAATGTTCCGATTATCCCAGCCCTGAAACTCTTCATCCTTAAGGAGACCGTTGACTTTAAAAACTCATCCGCCGCGGCACTGACAGCGTATATCTTCTGCCCGGCCTCGTTTATAGAACCGGAAAATTCCCTGACATCCGCGGTTACGTTATTAATATTCTCCGATATATGCCTCAAGTCCTTTAAAGCAAGATGCAGTTCTTCAAGTGCTGGATTAAGCTTCTCTTCCGTTGATTTTCTCAGCGCAACGGACGTACGCCTTGCTTCAATAAGCAGGGGAATTAAAAAAGCAACAACAGCCAGAACCGAAACAGTGATCACTACAAATAGAATATCAAGCATCCATCGCCTCCTTGATGATCTTAATTATATCACATTTCTGGTAAATCCTATTGTTTTTCACTATGCCGGTTGACCGATAAATGACCGCGCGGGTTCCCAGGGAGACCGGGCTTATCATCATCATCCATTTTTATGTTATTCTTTTAAACTATGGATGACGAACGCTTTATCAGAAGGACGATAGCTCTGGCCGCCCGCGCGAAGAGCATGACCAGCCCTAATCCCATGGTGGGGGCCCTGATCGTAAAAAAAGGCAGAATCATCTCCGAGGCGTACCATAAAAAGGCCGGAACACCTCATGCCGAGGTGCTGGCAATAGACAATGCCCCGGACAGTGTCAAAGGCTCATGCCTTTATGTCAGTCTGGAGCCATGCTGCCACAAAGACAAGAGGACCCCGCCATGTACGCAAAAAATTATATCCTCCGGCATAAAAAAAGTCGTAATCTCGATGAAAGACCCCAATCCAAAGGTTTCGGGGAAAGGTATCGAAGAGCTAAGGAAAGCAGGGATAGAGGTGATCTCCGGCGTCCTGGATGAAGAGTCCGGAAGGCTCAACGAGTCATACATCAAACATATTACAACGGGCCTGCCCTTCGTAACCCTGAAGGTAGCAATGACGTTGGACGGGAAGATAGCCACGCCTGAAGGCGAATCGAAATGGATTACAGGCGAGAAGGCTAGAAGGATGGTCCACAGGCTGAGAGGCAGCGTCGACGCCATTATGACTGCTATAGGAACGGTAAAGGCCGACAATCCACGCCTGACATGCAGGACCGGAAATTATAAAAACCCGGTACGCATAATAATAGATCCGGACATGGAAATACCCGCCGGATCAAATGTATTATCGACGCCTCCCGATACCTTCATCGTAACAAGGAAAACGGCCACGCCGGATACCGGGACAACAGTAAGTGAGAAGAAAAAACTATTATCCGAAAAAAATATCCGGATAATAGAATATGAGGGCGAAAAAGCCGATCTTCAGTGGCTGATGAAAAAACTCGGCGGGACCAATATCGCTTCAGTCCTGATTGAAGGGGGCTCATCGCTGAACTCGCGCTGTCTTGAAGAGGAGATCGTAGATAAGGTCATGTTCTTTATAGCCCCCAAAATTATTGGCGGCAGGGAATCCTTTCCGTCCGTGGGAGGAAAGACTTACAGGAACCTTCAGGACGCCCACCGGTTAAAAGATGTAAAAATAAAGAGGATCGACGAGGATATTCTGGTCGAAGGATACATCCGGAAGTAATTCTGTACTTTAAAGGCTAGACTCTCGGCTTGGCCATTATCTCCAGTACTTTTAAATCCAGGAACCTCTTGGAAGCGGCGGATTTCAGCACCATTACGGTATCCGCGCCGTATGCCGTACCGGCAACGGCAATGATCTCTTCACCTTCGGGGACAAGTCCTCCGTCCGCAGCCATCATGACGATCTCGCAGCATACCTTCGCGCCTTCCCCGAATCTTCTTAATGACTGGGCGATAATCATCGCCGGATAAATACCACTGAAACTGGCGGCAAGTGATGTCTCTATTGAATGGGTCAGTATAGTCCCTGTATACATTGCGGCCCCGTTTGCCCTGATCCTGTCCTTCACATCATCCGACAATTCAACTTTATTCGGCCCCTTAAATCCGGCGGAATGAGTAACAACAACCAGGTTCAGGCCGCTGTCACGCAGGGTGTCCGAAAATAAAAGCCCGGTCTCCCCGCGAGTTGACGCGACAACAATATGTTTATAAGCCCCTTCTTTCAGCGCCTCCTGAACAATCCTAAGGCATTCCCCGGTATTATCCGTACCCGTCTTTTCAAAATATACAATTTTCTTTTCCATGGCCGCTATTATATCATAATGATCAGCCTGATCAAACAAATCCCAGGAATGTCCCGGCATTCCCTGTTGTCATTTTCTGTCGGAAGTAATAAGGCTATCCGGGAATTGTATGGATTAAGGTGAATGCCAAAATCTCCGCGGTCCACCAAGACAGTCATTCCGCGGTCTGCCCCTTTGTCATTCCCACGGTCATTTGAGCGGGTCGATGCGACTCGCCAGAGGACTTACATCGAGAATCCAGTCTTCTCAATAAGTTCTGGATGCTCAAAGACCCCCGGTCGAAGTCGAGGGCGGGCTTCGGGCATGCCAAATATCATCCCGACAAAAAACAGTGGATTCTGAAGGCTGTAGATGATGGCTTAAGCAGGCGGCTCAAAATCGGGCTGAGGCCCGCAAAAATCCGCAAAAAATTGGAAATCCTGCGCTTTTTGTGCTACCATATGAAATGTATAATAAAATACATTCTAATCACTATCAACAGCAAAAATTTATCAATATATCACTACGGTGTTTACCCGTGGAGGAACACACAAATTCACCCAAATGGCGTCAGATCCAGTTGTTCTTTTGATTCTGCTGATTTGTTCGTTGAGCAGCACCACGGAATTACCCGTTGGTATCTACAAAGATTATAGGAATAAATAATATCTTGCATACAAAGAACAGCAAGTTACTAAACGTCCGCGAAAGTCTGTGCACAGGACTACCCGGAAGCCTTAAGGGAAGATTAAACCGATGGTTTGCGCCTGTCAAAGAAGTGTCTGCGTCCCTTAAAAAATCAGATAAAGGAGCCCTTGACCGCCCGGGAGACCGGGGATATATTCAATAACCGCATCTCTTCCAATGAAAAAAATTGTTATACTTTTAACTCTATCTGTTTTACTTATGCTCTCAGGCGTCGAAGATGTCCAGGCATACATCGGCCCTGGTGCGGGGTTCGCCTTTATATCATCCTTTTTCATTCTTCTCGTCTCTGTTCTACTGGCCATAATGACAATTCTTTTCTGGCCGCTCAGTCTTGTTATCAGAAGCCTGAAAATAAAAAAGCGCTCATCGTTAAGACATGACACCACACGTATAATCATTGTGGGGCTGGACGGGCTGGACCCTGACCTGGCCACACGGTATATGCAGGAAGGCAAACTTCCAAATCTCTCTAAAATCAGCAATACCGGTACATTTAAAAAACTCCGGACGACTCTTCCTCCGATCTCTCCAGTGGCCTGGTCCACCTTTACCACGGGTGTCGATCCGTCACGTCATAATATCTTCGACTTTTTAAACCGTGATCTTCGCACGTATCTTCCTGAGCTCTCATCAACAAAGATTGAAACAGGCTCCAGGAGCCTGTCAATCGGAAAATATTCGATTCCCCTCGGCAAACCAAGTGTCAAATTGCTAAGAAAAGGCAAACCATTCTGGAGCCTTCTGGGTAAATACGGTATCTTCAGCGCGATTATCAGGGTTCCTATCACATATCCACCGGAAAAGCTGGGCGGAGTGCTTCTGTCGGGAATGTGCGTACCGGACTTAAAGGGCACCCAGGGGACCTTTACCAGCTATACATCCGGCAATGATTCTTCTGAAAAAAAAACGGGTGGAGTACAGATCCAGGTCAAGCGGGATGGCGACAGGATTAAAACGTATATCCCCGGTCCTGATAATTCCCTGCTCAAAAATAACGAAGAGATGCGGATTCCCCTGAACATTACGATCAACGGCGGCGATGAAGCAGTCCTGGAGATCTCAAAAGAAAAAATCAGGCTCAAAAAAGACACCTATTCTCCCTGGGTTAAACTGACCTTCAAGGCCGGTCCCGGCGTGAAGATTCGTGGAATCTGCCGTTTTTATATAAAAGAGCTCAAGCCTGACTTCGACATGTACATGACACCCATAAATATCGATCCGGAATCACCTTCGCTTCCTATATCATCTCCATATTCTTATTCTGTTTATCTGGCCAAGATGATGGGTAGTTACGCCACACTTGGCCTTGCCGAAGACACATGGGCATTAAACGAAAGAGTGATCGATGAAGATATCTTTCTGGAGCAGGCGTATAATCACCACGAAGAAAGAGAAGCCATGCTTTTTAACGCCCTGGATAAAACAAAAAACGGCCTGTGCGTATGTGTGTTTGACACCACTGACAGGATCCAGCATATGTTTATGCGTTTCATCGCTGAAGATCATCCTGCTCATGCTATCGATGTGGCCAGGGAAGCTTACGCCAACACGATAGAACAACTCTATATCAGGATGGACGAGATGATCGGCAGGGTGATGAAATCCATTAATAAGGATGACGTTCTGATGGTGATTTCCGACCATGGATTCAAGCAGTTCAAGCGCGGCGTCAACCTGAACTCATGGCTTTATAAAAACGGATATCTGGCGCTGAAAGATGGAAAAGAGACGGGCGATGACTGGTTCAGGGATATCGACTGGGAAAACACCAGGGCCTATACCTTCGGCCTGAGCGGTATTTATATAAACGAAAAAGGAAGAGAAGCAAAAGGAGTTGTCTCCGCCGCAGAAAAAGAGGAGTTGAAGGCGGAGTTGATAAGCAGGCTCCAGGGTTTGCCCGATGACGAAACAGGCGGGACCGCGATAAAAGAAGTTTATGATATTACAGAACACTACGATGGGCCATACCGTGAGAACGGTCCTGACCTGATCATAGGATACAACGAAGGGTACAGGGCGTCATGGGGCGCCGCCGTCGGCAGCGTGAACGAGCATATATTTGAAGACAATAACAAAAGCTGGAGCGGTGACCACTGCATGGATCCCAGTCTTGTTCCGGGAGTCTTCTTCTGCAACAGGAATGTCCCGGATGACAATCCGCATATAAAGGACATAGCACCTACGGTCCTTGATTTATTCGGGGTCGAAATTCCGTCTTACATGAACGGGAAGCCCTTGATCAGTACAATAAAACCGGAGGACCAAAGATGAAACAATCATCTGCCTTCGGCAGACATAAGGAGAATAAAAACTTGCAATTCACAAAATCCCCATCCATCCTCCTTTGGCAGAGAGGGGTAATGAAACGATTTATCCTATTATTACTTTTTTTCATCGTTGCTGTTTTTTACGCTGGAACGGCCGGCGCGGCAGAGGATTCAAAAAAGATGCTGATACTCGGTTTTGACGGTATGGACCCGGTCCTTCTGGAAAAATATATGGACGAAGGTCTGATGCCCAATTTTAAACGCCTCGCCGAAGAAGGCGATTTCAAGCCTCTTACCACCTCCATGCCGCCGCAGAGTCCCGTGGCATGGTCAAATTTGATCACCGGCATGAATCCCGGGGGGCATGGTATCTTCGACTTCATCGCCAGAGACCCGAAGACTTACCTGCCATATCTTTCAACATCCAAAACAATCGGGGGCGACAGCACGTTTGAAATAGGTGAGTGGGTTATTCCTCTTTCGAAGACTGAAACAATCCTCCTCAGAAAAGGAAAGGCCTTCTGGGAAATTCTTGACGGCAATGATGTCCCCGCGACGGTGATTAAGATCCCGGCAAACTTTCCGCCGAATAAATCCGGGGCGAAGACCATCTCCGGTATGGGAACACCCGACATACTCGGAACATATGGGACTTTCACCTTCTATACCACCAAAAAGATAGACGACGGCGAGGAAGTCACAAGCGGCAGCGTTGTAAATATACATTTTTCTAATAATTCCGTAAAAACGAAACTGACAGGGCCTCCCAATCCCTTCAGGGTCGATAAGGCCGAAACCAGTCTCGAACTGGATATAACCGTTGATCCTGAACACCCGGTAGCGCTGATCCAGGTGGATGATAACGAAATGCTTCTGAAAGAAGGGGAATGGAGTGACTGGGCGAAGGTTGAATTTAAATTTGCGCCCCTTCAGTCTTTAACCGGAATCTGCAGGTTCTACCTGATGAAAGTCAGGCCGGATTTTGAGCTGTACGTATCTCCGATCAATATCGACCCATTCAGTCCATCCGCTACAATAAGCACGCCGGATGACTATTCAGCCCAAATGGCCGACGGGATCGGATATTTCTATACCCAGGGGATGCCTGAAGATACAAAGGCCCTGGACCAGGACTTTCTGCATAACGACGACTTTCTGGAATTGTCGGAGTTCATAAAAAAAGAAAGAATCAGGATGCTTGATATGGAGTTAAAGCAATTCAATTCGGGGCTGTTATTTGTCTATTTCTCCACTACCGACCCTATCCAGCATATGTTCTGGCGGGACATAGACAAGGAGCATCCCGCCTATAACCCGAAGGAGGCGGCAAAATACTCCGATACCATCCAAAACACATATGAAGCAATGGATGCTGTTCTCGGAGATACGGTAAAAAAGATCGATGACAATACCACTCTTATCGTGCTGTCAGACCACGGCTTCGGTCCTTTTCGCAGATACTTCCACCTGAACACCTGGCTGAAGGAGAATGGATATATCAATTTTACAGACAAAAACCTGAAAAGCAGCGGTGCTTTTTTCGAAAATGTGGATTTCAATCAGACCAGGGCTTACGCCCTCGGCTTTAATGGAATTTATATAAATCTCAGGGGCAGAGAGGGCATGGGTATTGTATCGGATGGGCTTGAAAAAGAGAAACTGCTTGATGAGCTTATCAAAAAACTGGAAGCCGTTATTGACCCGGCCACCGGGGAGAAGGTCATTAATAAAGTCTATAAAAGCGAAGAACTATATTCCGGTGAATATGTAAAAGACGCGCCAGATCTCCTTATAGGTTACAACAGGGGCTACCGCGCCTCCTGGGAGACCGCGCTGGGTAAAGTTCCCGAAGGGCTTCTCGGCGACAACATGAAAAAATGGAGCGGGACCCATTTATGGGATTACAAACTGGTGCCGGGTGTTATTCTGTCAAACAGAAAGATTAAAACAGAAGGTCTGGCGCTGTATGATATCGCTCCGACCATACTGCAGGAGTTCGGCATAGAAAAAGACAAGAATATGGTTGGAGGACCGATTTTCTGAAAGAGAGGTGAAACTATGTTTGGTTCAAAGATTAAAATTGATAAGGAATTATTAACCAGGGCGACGGACTACGCCGCAAAGTCCGGTTATTCATCGGTTGAGGAGTTTATAAGTCACCTTATAGAGAAAGAGATATCCAGGCAGGATGAATCCCTTTCAGAAGACAAGGTCAAGAAGAGGCTCCAGGGACTGGGTTATCTCTCGTAAAAATTTATGAACACCATTAATTACGTCATTAATTCGATCTTCGATCTGTTTTTTTCTCCATTCAGTTCGATTGATCCTATATACGGATTGTGCGCCGTCTCTTTTCTGACAACGGTAATCATGCTTCCAATCTTTAAATACACTTCCGACCAGGAGGCCATCAGGAGAACAAAAAGCAGGATCATGGGGCATCTTCTGGAAGTAAGGCTGTTTAAAGACGATATAAGAACAGTTCTGTCGGCCCAGAAGAATATGTTGAAGTATAATATGATATACCTGAAACATATGATGAAGCCATTAATGTTTGTTATGCTTCCCGTAGTGGTTATAATCATACAGACCGGTCTTCGATACGAATACAGACCTCTTCACCCTGGAGAGACCGCTATTGTTAAGGTAAAGCTCGACAACCCGGGCAATTTGGCGGGAGGCGGTAGTGGGTTTTTGACGGCGCCCGAAGGATTGAAGATAGAGACCCCTCCCCTGCGGGTTAATGGAGGAGAGGAAATATACTGGAGAATCAGGGCGGAAAAAGACGGAGATTATGACCTGAAATTCCGTACGATTGATAAGGAGGTAAGCAAGAGAGTCGTTGTTGGTGAAAAACTGACCAGAATCTCACCAGAAGTACTTAAAGGAGGGCTGGTAAACTCCTTTCTTTATCCGGGCGAGCCTTCGTTAAGCGGGGATTCGGGTATGGAGTATTTTAAGATTGCATATCCCTACGGGACTGTCGCGCTGTTTGGTTGGAAGATTCACTGGCTGGTGCTCTTTTTTATACTCTCTCTCGCGTTCGGATTTCTATTGTTAAAACCTTTCAGGGTTTCTGTTTAGGGAGCTAATAAATCAAATGAAACGTTTATTTCAACTATTCGGAAAGAAGAAGCACCAGGACGTTACAATTGTTTCAGGGTTGCCCCGTTCCGGCACATCAATGATGATGAAGATGCTTGAGGCCGGCGGATTGCCCCCCCTCACGGATAAACTAAGGACCGCGGACGATGACAACCCAAAAGGTTATTATGAGTTCGAACGCGTAAAAAAACTTGATGAAGGTGATATCGCATGGCTGTCCGAAGCCCAGGGGAAAGCAGTCAAGGTAATCTCGGCCCTGCTGACGTACCTGCCTCCAACCTATACGTACCGTGTTATATTCATGCAACGGGCCATGCCGGAGATACTGGCTTCCCAGAAGAAAATGCTGATCCACCGACATGAAGACGCGGACGACGTAAGCGATGAAGAAATGGCCGCGCTTTACACGGAGCACCTTCGGCATGTGGACTCCTGGATTGACGGTCGTCCGAACATCAGGCGTATTAATATAAACTTCAATGAAATTATTAAAAATCCGGGAGCGCACCTGGAGACAATCAACAAGTTTCTGGACGGTTGCCTGGACACCGGCAAAGCAGAGGCGGTGATTGATCCCAGCCTTTATCGCCAGAAGGAGAGATAAGTGACTATGGATACAAAAATAAAGGGACCGCAAAGTGTCCGAGAAAGCATGTATACCGGCGCTGTGTACGGGGTAACAGCCTGGATGATCTACGCGATGGTCGAATATTTCTTTTCCGCCCTGCTCCCCTGGATCATGAAACCGTCTCATACGTATATACCGGTTCATCGCGCCTTTACATTGCTGCTGTTTGTCATTTATCCGGTTGCCGGTCTGGTCCTTGGAGCGTTATCCGGGCTCTGCCTTCGCGCGGCGGCCAAAGCCAACCTCTTTTCGGAAAAGTCAGAGACCCCGATGTTCGCCTCATCCGCTACGCTTACCGTTGTTCTCATTTTTAATGTGAACCTGTTATACATATGGCTGTTTACCGGTTATGACCCCCTTCCCCTTCTGCCCTCTTTCGGCATCTCCATCCTCCTGCTGCCTGCGCTGGTGTTCAGCATAGCAAGTCCCCTATGGTACGGGCGATTGCGTTTTCTCACTAATCCCTGGACTGTCGCCATCGCACTGTTCGGGATACTGCCATGGGTGATGTACGAGCCCCTTCGGCACGAGACAAAGACTGTTATGGCCATTGCGGCGCTGGTTTATCCTATCGTTGTATTTTTGATTTCACTTATTTTCCATAAGATTGCAGCTGGACGCTCGAGACCCGTTTCTCCGGCCAGGGCGATAGCGTTCCTTATTCCTGTTTACTGTCTTGTCTTCGTTACAGGCCTGTTCCTTGAACAGACGCCACTGCAGACGGGACTGAAGGTGGAATCGTCACTTAAAGACCCGGACAGGCCCAATGTCATACTGATCACTATGGATACAGTCAGGGCTGATCATCTATCAATATACGGCTATGAAAGAGAGACCACGCCCAATCTCCGGAAGCTGGCGGAAGAGTCTACTCTCTACAACCAATCAATAGCAACCTCCGACATAACACTGCCTTCCCACGCATCCATCTTTACGGGACTTTATGCGAGAAGCAACGGCGCACATCATTTTTTCAGGACACCCACGGATGAAGATATGGCAAACCATTTTGCCAACTGGCCCGCAACTCCGCTGCCATTAGCCGACAAATTCACCACACTTGCTGAAATTCTCTTTGGGAAAGGCTACTCAACAATGGCAGTTGTTGCTAACCCCGGGTATCTTGATTATCATTATAATCTTAACCAGGGCTTTAATTTCTATGACTACAGATCGCCGGTGATATTCCTCGGAAATGTCGTCGGTACGGTAAATCCGTTCTATCTCAGGCAGACCATCCATAATCTCATCGCCTGGATCATACCCGCGACCGGTCGCGACAACACCTATCGCCGCGCCGGGGAAATTAACGAGGTTGTCTTTTCACTCATAGATAAGGCAAAGAAAGAGAATAACAGTTTTTTCATGTTCATAAATTATATGGACGCCCATACGCCTTACGACCCGCCTGCGCCATATGACCTGCTTTTCCCCGGAAAGGATGAGACTTTCACGGAAGAACACTATCGTGAGATGGAAAGAGAGGTATCGGAACTCAGGAGAGAGATAACTGTTAAAGAGCGGCGGCATTTAGTGTCCCAGTATGACGGAGGGATAGCTTACGAAGACTATCATATCGGAAATCTGATCGCACGTCTGAAAGAAGCCGGTATGTATGACAACTCTCTTATTATCGTCACCTCGGACCATGGTGAGGTCTTCGGAGACAGGAATTATATCGGGCATGGAAATTCAGTATATCAGAGCGAGGTCCGGGTCCCCCTCGTTATTAAATACCCTCAAAGCAGCCGGAAAGCCGTAGTTGATGAATTTGTGAGCGGTGTAGATCTTATGCCGACCGTCCTGGACGTATTCGGCTATGAGATACCTGGAGATATTCAGGGCTCCAGTCTGCTGAAACCTGAAGACCTGGATAAAAGGAAAGTAATAAGCGAATCATTCCCTGACCGTAACAAACTTAGTTTCCATAAGAGATTTCATCGTATTGAACGGGCGATATTTTCCGGCGCCGACAAATTTGTGGGCTCAACATCGGGTAAGCAGGAACTTTATGACCTTTCAAAAGATCCGGAAGAGAAGGAGGACATCTTCAATGCCGACGACAGCGTATCCAGAAATATCAAGGCCGAATTAGACCAGTGGCTGGAGGATGTCAAGGAGGAGCTACCATCTCAGAAGGGGTCTGATTCATATAAAGCACCCGATAAAGCAGTCCTTGATCGACTGAAAGCCCTGGGATATGTTCAGTAACCACATTTTCTCTGCTGATGAAATGCTATTAAATATTGATATCTCAGGCGGTTAAGCTAAAAACCAGAGAAAATACTTTAAGCATATCAAGCCTGGAAGATTAGTGAGAATCCGATCGGTTCCGGGCTGATATTATAGGGTTTTCTGTTATTAATGCACGGAGCATGATATGCAGGGATCATACGCCCTTACGAGCATCGCCGCGAGCAGTTCGAGTTCCGTGTCGGTTTTCCCTCTAGCGGCATACTCTTTAGCAATGCCTTCAAGATCAAACTGGATATTGGCATGATTCTGGCCGGTAGGAATAACACAGTCCGATTTGACAATCTTCCCATCATCGTCAAACTCATATGAGTGGTACAAAATTCCTCTCGGGACTTCCACCGCCGCCACTCCAATGCCGCTCCTCGGGGTCACTTTCCTCCGTGATTCCTTTAATTCCGAACCCAGCAGTTCATCAATCAATCTGGTTGATTCCTTTACAACATGGACACATTCGACTAACTGGGCTATATTGTTCATGAACGGATTATGGTTCGGCGGCATAAGGCCAAAGCTTCCGGCCACCTCCTTTGCCGCCGGATGAAGAAATTCAAAATTATTGTTCAGCCTGGCCAATGCGCCGACAGCGAAGGACTCCCGCGAAAGACGGCACCACTTCGAGGTGGATTGCTCCGTCATATACTCGTTTGTCATCTTTTTATAGTCCAGCTCTCTCATTCGAACGCCGTCACTTGATACAAGGTCTCCGCCGATAAACGGATAATCGCCCTCCCCCTTCAAAGATACGAACTCGGTCTCCCTGACGAAATCCGGCAGGCTGAATCCCCTGACGAGTTCCGCCACCAGCATAAGGTCCGAGACAATCTCTTTCAGCCGCTCACCGAAGCCGCGCAGTTCCTCTTTCTCCGGCAGCATCGTAAATCCGCCCACCACCGTTCTGGTCGGGTGCATGCGACGCCCCCCAACGCAATCACATATATCATTGGCAAGCTTCTTTATCCTGGCGGCGCGGAGTACAACCTCTTCGTGTGTCTTTATTAACGGGAAGATGCTGCCGGCCTTCATTAAATCAGGCAGAACCAGGAAAGAGAGATGAAGCGTATGGCTTTGAAGCGTCTCCATATGTTTTAAAATAAGACGAAGTTTCTTTGTCTGTTCATCCGGAATAATCCCGAAGGCATTCTCCACTGCCCGAATACTTGTCAGTGTGTGGCCGATAGAACAGATCCCGCAGATTCTGCCGGTTATCCAGGGGGCGTTGTCCCATTTTTTCCCTTTCAGTATGGCTTCAAAGAATCTGGGTGTCTCAACAACCTCCCACCTTGCCTCCATCAGTTTTCCGTTTTTTATCTTTATGCGGATATTGCCATGGCCTTCAACCCTTGAGAGGCGTCTGATATCCACATTACAGGACTTTTTCATTTGCGTTTCCTTTCTTCATAAGGGCGGAAAATCCACCAAAGCACTCCAGCCGGTCCAGGAGGGTCTCTTCCGAAAAATCCTTTTCCAACATAATCTTCTTCATCTGATCAAGATTCGGATCATCGGCCGGGCCGCGGCATCCCCAGCAGCCGGCCCTGTTATTAGGACACCATGAATCGCATCCCGCCCTGGTGACAGGGCCGAGACATGGCTCACCCAGCTCAAACAGGCAGATATTTTCGTTTCGCTTGCACTCCATACAGACCGGATACTTCGGGAAGACTATGGACTTTCCTATGGCAATGTGAAGTACGATCTTTTCCACTTCCGCCTTCTTTACAGGGCATCCGTATATCTTCAGGTCAACCTTTACAATCTCTTCCAGGGTCCTTACCGGTCCACTGTCTATCGGATGCCTGCCATAGACCTCTCTTTTTACCAGGTTAAGGTCCTTAAACCGGTTCTTAAGCTGATTGACGCCGCCAAAACAGGCGCATGAACCCAGTGCCACAAGGACCTTTGCGTTTTTTCGTATCTTCTTCAGCCTCTTCACGTCATCGTCCCTTGTAATACTGCCTTCCACAAAGGCGATCTCATAATCATCGGACTGTTCGGTCATGGCCTCTCGGAAGTTCACCACCTCAACAAGGGAGAGGAAATCCAGAAGCGTCTCTTCTTTATTCAATACCTGAAGCTGACAGCCCTCACAGGACGAAAACTCAAAAAACGCAACTTTCGGACGATACAGCGGGACCCCGAGATATGTCCTGGCCCCGGTTTCTTTTTCGTCCACTTTTATATCGCCTCCTTAAGGTTCATCACGGTCCAGTAGTCAAAGACAGGCCCCTTGAGACAAGTGTATGTTGATCCAACATTGCAGCGGCAGCATTTCCCCATTCCGCAGTGCATGCGCCTCTCAAGCGAGACAAACATCTTCTGCATGGGGATATGAAATTCATTCAGCATATTACAGACAAACTTAAACATTACCGGTGGGCCGCAGACAATTGCGTATGTATTATGATAATATTCCCGGTCCTTCCCTGTCAGTATGTCCTTCAGCGGTTCGGTTATAAGCCCTGACGGCCCTTTCCATGACGCATCCGCCTTCTGGACTATAACGTTCAGCTCAATATCATCCTTGCGCCACATTTCGTGCTGATGAGTAAACAGAAGCTGGGCGGGAGTCTTTGTACCGTACACAATATTCACTTTATTAAAGTGGCTGCGATTTTCCATGACGTACGCGATAGGCGACCGAAGCGGCACAAGGCCGAGCCCGCCGGCAACCAGGATCACGTTCTGTCCATGCATCTCCTTCATCGGAAATCCCGTTCCAAAAGGGCCCCGGATCCCGACGTGGGTACCGCGCTTCACCCTCGGAAGAAAGTTTGTCAGGTTGCCCACCTTCCTTATGCACAGCTCCACCTCGCCGCGTACGCTTGCCGAAGATGATATGGAAAACGGCGCCTCGTCTATCCCCGGCAGTTCAAGCATCAGAAACTGCCCCGGCGTGAACACAAAACGATTTCTCTCCTCGGGATCAACTATCTGAATGCGATAGATAGTCTCCATCTCGGTAATGGGGTAAATGCTGGTAATCTCCGCCCTGTAGGAATATTCAAAACTTTTGAGGTCATCCCTTCTTTGCTGCGGTCTGTACGGTTGCGCGGCAACATCCACAAATTTCAGTTCAAGATCCATTTATTCCTTTCCATCGGCGCGGATGCTTTCTATAACTTCAGGTACCGTTATTCCCGCAAGACATGATTCGCCGCAGCGTCCGCATCCCACGCAGAGCGATTCCTCAAACGCCTCGACAAATCCCCTGTGCTTGTGGTAGTAGCGGTATTTCAGCCGACTGTGTCTTTCAGGCCTGAAGTTGTGCCCGCCCGCCACCTCGGCAAAATCTATCAGGTTACAGGAGTGGAGAATCTTGGTTTTTCGCGCTCCTTTGAGGTCAATATCCACAGACTCCTCCACACCGTAACAGTAACAGGTCGGGCAGACACTCGCGCACGTACCGCAGGCAAGACAGCGGTCACCCCAGTATTTCCAGACCTCTGACTGAAATTCCATGTCCAGTATCTTTGTGAGATCGGTAGTGTCCACCTGAGCCGTGAATTTCTTCTTCCTCTTTTCAACCACCTTCATATAAAGGATGTGATCATCCTCCATGGGTTCCTCGGTCCTGATATGTCTCAAAAAATTGAATGCCGTGTTCGTAAGTATTTCGACAAAATATCGACCGCCTAGATCGGTAATAAACATATCAAAGCCGTGAAGCGCCGTATCCGTCCCCATTGAACGGCAGAAGCAGGAGGGCTGAGGAACACAGTTCATGCCTACAATAAACATATTCTTTCTCTTCGCGGCATAGTAGGGCATGGGGTATACGCTGTGAAGCAGAACCTTATCGAGTTTATTCAGCGCGTTGATATCGCAGGGATGAAGGCCGAATAATATTAAGGGCCTGTCAATATTATAACTAATATCCTTCGTCCAGTTATCATCTTCTATCCGGAAAGTAGCAAGCTCCTCCTTAAAGGGCAGGAAGAACCGTTTTGCCGGTAGTTTTGTGATAGAATAATCGAGTTTTATCTCATTATAATCCGAGACATCGGCAAAGGCATAAACAGGCTGGTCATCCCTGTCTCTTCCAGCCTCAACAGCGCCTACGACCCTGTTATGCGCCACAAAAACCTCGAACAGCTTTTTTAACTCTTCTTTTCCAAATATTCTTAATATCATTGTTTTTTCCAGGATGTTAATTCACACGTCTG
>JAYWMP010000116.1:0-3617 GCA_035873255.1 Nitrospirota bacterium | reverse complement strand
TTTTACCGGCTGCCGAAAAAACCGGTGTGACGGATATCCGTTACTGGTCATATTCCGGTTACACCAGGGTGGTCATTGACCTTTCGGACGAGGCTGTATTCACTAATAACCGGCTTTCTTCTCCGGACAGGCTTTATTTAGATATTAAAAACAGCAGTATCAAAAAAGAATTGCAAAAAAACATATCCGTCGGCAACGGCATGTTGAAGTCCGTGAGGTCGGGCCAGCATGATAAAAGCACCGTAAGAGTTGTGCTTGATCTCGAAAAAATCACCGACTTTAAAGTCTTTACCCTCGCAAAACCATCCCGGATTATTGTGGATATTTTTGGGCCGAAGACCTTCTCTGTAAAGAAGACGATTGTTATTGACCCCGGACATGGAGGGAAAGACCCGGGAGCTATCGGCCACGGAAGACTCTATGAAAAAGATATTGTGCTTGATGTGGCGTTGAAATTAAAGAAAATACTATCAAAGGACCCGAATATCGAGATATTCCTTACGCGGGAAAAGGATGTGTTTATTCCCCTTCCTGAAAGGACTGCTATAGCAAACGGAAGGAATGCGGACCTGTTTGTCTCCATACACGCAAACGCCAGCAGGAGAAAGAAATTAAAAGGTATTGAGACGTATTTCCTGAACTGGACCGATAACGAGGAGGCCCAGAAAGTGGCCGCAAGGGAAAACGCGATATCACTTAAGCAGATGAAACGTTTAAAAAAGAAGATGGACATAAAAGATATCATTCTTAGTGATTTATCGAGGGAATACAAGAGAAATGAATCAATGGCTCTGGCGAATTACGTGCAGAAGAGCATGGTTAACGGACTGGACAGAAACTACAAAAATGTTGTCGACCTGGGCGTGAAGTGGTCTTACTTCTATGTCCTTTTCGGGGCGGACATGCCCTCGACGCTTCTGGAGATCTCCTTTGTGAGCAATCCTTTGGAAGGGCGGCGACTCGCAAAGGACAAATACAGGGCGGACCTGGCTAAATCCATCGCAACCGGAATTAAAAAATACCTGTCATCAATGCCGGAAGGACAGATGATCGCATCTACCGTGAAAACGATTGGTCCCTGAGATAAAGATTGTCTCATATGTAGCTTTTGTCATCTCGCTTTTTGTCCTTGATAATATAAAAGCATACGTCGCGATTTTTGCCGTGGTTTGTCTGTTCCTGGCGAGACTACCTGTGAGAAAGCTTAAATCAGGCTGGCTGCCGATAAGTCTTTTTGTTACTTTTACTTTTCTCGGCAACGTGATAAACCAGTATGGGAAAATACTGTTTTCCGTCGGGCCGTTTGTTATTACCAGCGAAGGTTTGAATATCGCGGCTACGCGTTCTCTCCGCCTTCTTCTTATGATAGCCGGCGTAAAGATACTGCTGGCCTCAACCAGGACGGAAGATATAGTCCGCGCGCTCGGCAGACTATTGAGCCCGCTGGAAAAGCTTGGCCTGCCGATGAAAGACTTTTTTTATACCATGGGGCTTACGATAAAATGTTTTCCGGTACTGAAAAATACGGCATCTGACGCGTACAGGGAGAGACTGAAGAAAAAGCATATAAAGGGCTTCAGGGACAGGATAAGATTCATATCGATGTTTCTCCTGCCGATGTTTATAAAAAGCATGCAATCTCCCGAGAGTTTTTTCGAGGAAAAAGAGACGGATAAAGAGAAAACCTGAATATGTCAAAGCAGGAGTACGATTTTATTGCGGCGCGGGAAGAAAGGCCGGATGGAATTATCTGATGAGCGTTTTTGATATCCTGATAAAGAATGGCCTTATCTATGATGGAAGCGTTTCCAGGCCTTTTATATCCGACATAGGGATAGCGGGCGACAGGATAAGGCATATCGGTAGTATTCAGGCTGGAGATGCTGGAATGGTGATAAACGCGGAAGGTCTGGCGGTATGCCCGGGTTTTATTGATAGCCATGCACATTCGGATTTTTCGATAGTCGCGGACCCCCGCGCGGAAGGCAAGCTTTTTCAGGGCGTAACCACCGAGATTAATGGAAACTGCGGGGTCTCCGCCGCCCCTTTATATAACCAGGTGCTTGAGAAACGCGAAGCTGACCTGAAAGAATTCGGTATCAGTGAAAGATGGAATACACTTGAAGAATATTTCAGGATTATCGGGAAAAAAGGCATTGCGGTCAATCTCGCGACTCTTGCGGGACACGGCAACATCAGGGGCTCGGTCATCGGCTACATCGACAGGGAACCTGCTGAAGAAGAACTGCTCGGGATGTCCGAATTGCTCGAAATTACTCTGGAACAGGGGGCGATAGGCCTCTCAGCGGGGCTTATATATCCGCCGGGCGTATTTTCAACGACGGAGGAACTTGTCCGGATTGCAACGGCGCTTAAAGAAAGATCATTGATCTATACCTGCCATATGAGGAGCGAAGGCGATACACTTTTAGAGTCGATGCATGAAGTCATACGGATCGGCCGGGAGGCGGGCATTAAAGTGAATATCTCGCATATAAAGACGGCAGGTGAACAGAATTGGCGCAAGGCTGAAGAGGCAACCGGATTGCTATATGAAGCCAGGGAAAAAGGGGTGAGAATTACAGTTGACCGTTATCCGTACATTGCATCATGCACTGACCTCGATTCAATACTGCCCTCATGGGCGGTTGAAGGCGGCAATGAAGAGGAGATCACCCGTCTGGAGAATGCAACCGAAAGAGAAAAGATAAGAAAAGAGATGGAAGGCGGAATAGTGTCTGGAGATTACTGGCGAAACATCGTCGTATCTTCTGTAGCTTCAGAAAAGAACAGGTGGATGGAAGGCAGGACAATTGCGGATATCGGCAGACATGTCAGGATGAATGAGCTTGATCTGATCTTTAAGATTCTTGTTGAGGAAAGACTGAGGGTAGGGTGTATATTTTCGGTTATGAGTGAAGAGAATCTCAAAAAGTTTCTTTCCCTTCCGTTTTGCATGATAGGTTCCGACAGCTCCGCAAGGTGTTTTGACGGGCCGACAAAAAAAGGCAGGCCCCACCCGAGGGGATTCGGCACATTCCCGAGGTTCCTGGGGAAATATGTCCGGGATGAAAGACTGATGACCCTTTCAGAAGCCATAAACAGGTCCACTTTCATGCCCGCAGAGACTTTCGGCCTGCGGGGCAGGGGGCTTTTAAAGGAAGGCATGTATGCCGACATAGTAATCTTTGATCCGCTAAACATCAGGGACAGGGCTACCTATGATGATCCATTCCGGAAACCCGGGGGCATACATTATGTGCTGGTAAACGGCGTTGTTGCTGTCAGGGAAGGACAGCCTGGGGGAAAACTTGCGGGCAGGGTATTGAAGCCCGGGTGCTGAAGGTATCGTTCCTCCAGTTCGTTCCCGGAGTCAGCTGTCGTCCCCTGTCTTTTTTTCATGACGAGCGCCTTTTGGAGCTTTACCTACTGGCAATGAATCTACTGATGTACCATTCTTTACGGCCTTTTCCACGGTCTTTTTTATCCTGAGTATCTGGATAATCCTTGCCGGGATGCCCGAAGTTAATGTTTTAATCATATAAATTAAATCGTTAAGTTTCAGTTTATTGTCTTCGAGTTCATAATTATATTTTTTCAGATAATGCCCTGCCAGG
>JAYWMP010000033.1:0-2229 GCA_035873255.1 Nitrospirota bacterium | reverse complement strand
TTATAAATAACGCATTTGTATGAGTTCAGTCTGGATTGGAGAATAAAAAAAGTACCGGCGGCTGAATGTATTATGCCCTTGGATGGTATTGTCTGAAGATCTTCCTGATCCTGTCGCTCGTCACTTTTGTATATATCTGTGTAGTAGATATATCCAGATGGCCGAGCATCTTCTGTACCGATCGGAGGTCCGCCCCACCCTCAAGCAGGTGCGTGGCGAAACAGTGCCGCATTGTATGCGGAGAAAGATCGATGCCTGCCTGCCTGCCGACGGCCTTTAGCGTCTGCCAGAACCTCTGCCTGCTCATCGGTCCGCCTCTTTTTGTAACAAAAAGGTATTGCGACTGTTTTTTCTTTAATATATCCGGCCTCTCCCGGACCATATACATTTTGATCTTTTCGATGGCCCTGTGATTTACGGGCACCACGCGTTCCTTTTCCCCCTTACCGATAACCCTGATAAACCCGGCGTCAAAATTTATATCGCCGAGTTTGATGGCAACCAGTTCGCTGACCCTCAGGCCTGATGAATAAAGCAGTTCGATCATGGAAGAATCCCTCAATACCGTCCTGCCGGTGAGTTTGGTTCCGAGCAGGTCCTTGACCTCGGACACGCTCAATGCTTTTGGAAGTCTGAACCACTTCTTTTGAGAAAGTATATTTTCCGAGGGGTCATTATCGATGATATTTTCGATAACCAGGTATTTATAATAGGCCTTTATTGAAGATAAATACCTGCAGATGCTGGAGGCGGAGTAGCCCTCATTTCCGAGCTGCTCGACAAAGTCAATTATGTCGGCCCTCTGCGCCGAATTTATGTCCAGTTTCTTCTCACATAAAAAAGATGCGTATTTCTTAAGATCATTGGAGTACGCATCAATAGTATTTCCAGAAAGGCCCTTTTCGACGGCTAAATATGTAAAGAAATTCTCAAACGGCTTCAATGGACAGATATTCCTCTATTCCGGTTAATTCTCTGAGTCTTTCATACAGGATATTGGCAATCTGCATCAGATTTACCGTATCTTCCCTGTTATAATTTATCAGCCGGTCCAGCGCCTCGGAAGAACCCCTTTTAGCAAGTTCCCATAGTTTCACCGCGTCATAACCGTCAAGCCCCCTGACAGACTCGTCTCTCTCTATCCCCAGGTCCTGCTCAAGTTTTTTGAGACCCCCTTTAAATCCGAGTCTCTTTACGCTGAAGCAGAGGTCGAAATGTGGAATATTGAACTGAACACCGTTAAAAGTTTTCAGCAGAAAAGGTATGTCAAACGCGGCCCCGTAAAAGGTGATCAGGCACTTATATTTTTTGAGCTCAGTGTTAAGGTTTTCGACGGTCAGGTTTTCACCCCTCACAAAACATTTATAGTCATAACCGTCGTAAAGTCCTACAACAGTCACATATCCTCCATGGTTAGGCTGAAGCCCGTTCGTTTCGATATCGAGACAGACAGCGTCCTCCCTGAAAAAATCAAAGAGCCGCCAGTGCTCCCTGCGCTTTAACCGCCTGAAGAAATATTCCGCGTTCCCGGTACTCAATTCAGTCGAGTCCTGCAAGAGGCTCTCGTCAAAGAGCCTCTTTGTTTCGGGAGCAAATCCGAGCAGTTCATCCGCATCCGTAAAATCGTCCCAGGTCAAAACACCCTCTTTCCAGAGGCGCTTTTCAAGCTTTTCTCCGATGCCGTCAAGGATGCAGAAAGTATTTTTAATCATTATTTCTTCTTTTTAGTGGGAACCTTATAAGTTCTCTCGTCCATACTGTTGAATATCTTCATGTTCTTTAACAGATTGGCGTCAGTCTTTGAAGCATGGCACATTCCGCAGAAACCCTGGAGGTTAGAGCCTTTATCCGTCTCCACTCTCAGGTACCTGTAGTTAGGATTGGAAGGATGCGGGTCATGACAACCCACGCAATCAAGCCTGCCCTCTCTCAGGAAAATCTCCGGGACCTTCGCCACCTTCGGATTAGGCGTCACTCCAAACGGATGGCTATGTGAAGATGAAATCACGGCAATTCCCATTCCGCCGTTCTCAATATCTTCATGACAGCCAAGACATAGAGCGGTCGTACCCTCAAACGGCTTCTTTGTCGCAGGATTAATGCTCTTCTTGTTTGGTTCAACAGCAAAGATAATCTCGCCTTTCGCATCATGAATTCCATGACAGCCAACACAGTTGAGTCCCTCATGAGCTCCAGATGCGGATGCGAGCGCCGGTACTGCCAAGATCG
>JAYWMP010000067.1:0-6709 GCA_035873255.1 Nitrospirota bacterium | reverse complement strand
AATAATTAGAGAAGCCCAGAAGTATATGGCTAAGGGGCAGATAGACAAAGCTATTTCCGAATGGGAAAGACTGGTTGGAGAGTATTCCGACGGAAATTTCTTGAATATCCTGGGGGACCTCTACATAAAAAAGGGCGACAGGAAAAAAGCGATAGCATCTTTTCACGGGGCGGCTGGCTTTTTCCGAAATGAAGGCTTTACCCTGAAATCCCTGGCGCTATATAAAAAGGTCCTCAACATTGATTCAACCGATGCCGACGCCCTTTACGCCCTGGGCGAACTGAGCGAAGAAAAAGGGCTTATAAGCGATGCCACCAAATATTATCTCGCCACTGCCGACAGCAAGTCCAAGGTGGGAGAAAAAGACAGCCTGCTGGATATATACGAAAAAATACTTTCCCTTTCTCCTTCGAACATTCCTCTCAGGATTAAGGTCGCCGAGATTTTCCTTAAGGAAGGGCTGAAATCGAACGCGTCAAAAGAGTATATCTACATTGCGGAGGTTTATGACGAAAAGGGAGATATCCCGAAATCAATGGAGTATTACCAGAAAGTCCTTGATCTTCAGCCGCTGAACAAAGAGGCTGTCATCGGCATAAGTTATCTCTATGAGAAGACCGGGGAGTTAAACAGGGCGATCGAGCATATGAAGGAGGCCGTCGCGCTATTTCCTGACGACCTGGATGTTATCTTCAGGTGCGCGGAGCTTTCATTGTTGACTGGTGATAGCGAAAACGCAAAAGAATATCTCCGCAAATTTACAGAAATCGAACCAGATAATCTGAAGAGCAGGAAACTGCTCGGCGAGATCTATTTAAAAGAAGGCTTGAAGGAAAAAGCATGGGAACAGTATCTTCCTGTTCTGGACGAGATTATTCTGGAGGCAAAATATGAAGATGCTATTCAGTTTCTCGAGTCTTTCAGGGAAGTCGACGCTATCGGGACCGGCAGGAAGCTGGCATTGCTATACAGGCAGATAGGTGAAGACACGCAGGCCGCCACGGAACTTGTTCTCCTGGGAGACAGATTTAACGAGAAAGGCCTGACTGATGAAGCGCTCACCTGTTACAGAGAGGCGCTCACAATAACTCCGGATGAGGAAGATCTGAAAGGCAAGGTCGCGGAAATAGCAGGACAGGAAATTGAAGAAGTGGAGGTGATCGATGAGATCGGGTTCCCGGAAGCGGATATGCCGGACCACATTTCGGTGACAGGGGACAAAACCACTGAAGAAATCTTTACCGACGCCGACATTTTTCAGAAATATGGTCTGTTTGCCGAGGCAAAAAAGCTGCTCGAAAACCTTAAGACTAAAGAGCCCGAAAATATGGACCTCCACCGCAGACTAAAGGCGATCTACCTGGATACCGACGATAAAGAGCTGGCTGTAACCGAATGCCTTATATTGAACGAACTGTACAAACGTCAGGGTGACACGGAAAATGCCGGTAAGATATTGAAAGACGCCTGTGAAATATATCCCGAGGATCCGCGATTGATGGAAAGGGTAGGGATGTCTTTAATAGAGCCGACATCCCTTGTTGCGGAAGGTGATGAAATTCCCGGCGGAGTAAGCGCCGGATCTTCAGACATAGAAGACCATCAGGATAAAATCGCGGAGGCTGATTTTTACGCGAGACAGGGCCTCATCCAGGAGGCTACGAAAATCCTGGAGAACCTGCATAAGTTTTTTCCCGACGACAGCAGTATAATCGAAAGGCTTGAGCGTCTCGGCCAGGGCATGGAGGCGGATGAAACACCGGGAGGCCCCGAAGTAACAGAGGCGGCGGCGGAGACTGCCACTGAAGAAGACATGGCTGTCGGGCCGGACATCGCGGAGGAAACAGCGACGGAAGAGGTTGAACCGCAGGAGGAACCGGAAGAATTCAGGGACATCAGCTTTACCGATCAGGATATTATCGGGGCGGAGGAAATCCCGGAACCCGAACTTGATAATGATGTTATGGAGATTTTCCAGGAGTTCAAAAAAGGCATCGAAAAAGAACTCAGCGATGAAGACTCTGAAACTCATTACAATCTCGGCATAGCATACAAGGAAATGGGTCTGTTCGATGACGCGATCAAAGAGTTTCAGACATCCAGGAAAGACCCCAAAAGGCAGATACAATCTTCTACAATGCTGGGGTCGGCCTATATGGAGAAGGGGCTTTATTCCCTGGCGATTGACGCGCTCGGCAGTGCTATTAAAAGTCTTCCCGAACAGGACGGCGCCCACTGGGCGGTCAAGTATGAGCTTGCCGAGGCATATGAAAAAAACGGCAATATCAGGGAAGCACTGGATTTATATACAGCGGTCTATGGATGGGACGCCAAGTTCAGAGATGTTGCTGAAAAGGTAACCAGGGTGAAAGTCCAGCTTGCAAAGGGTGGCGAGCCGGAAAAGATCAAGGAAAGAAAGGACAGGGTATCATACCTCTAACTATATGGATTTTCTGGAATATTATAATCTGAAAGAACATCCCTTCTCGAATGTCGTGGACAAACGGTTCTACTATAACAGCCCACAGCAGTCGTCCGCCATTACAAAGCTGAGATACGCGATTGATACGAGAAAAGGCTTTGCTGTTGTTATCGGCAAGATCGGCACAGGCAAGACAACCCTCGCAAGAAGGATGCTGGATGAACTCGTGGAGGAGAATTACGAGGCCGCGCTCCTTGTTATAATTCATTCATCCGTCAATTCCGAGTGGCTCTTTAAAAAATTCGCCATCCAGTTGGGGGTCAAAAACATCAGTGATAATAAGGTGGAGCTTATCGGTCAGATATACAAAAGGCTCACAGAGATTAATGAAGCGGGGAAAAAAGCCGTAGTTATGATTGATGAAGTCCAGATGCTGAATTCAAAGGAGATCATGGAAGAATTCAGAGGGCTTCTCAATATGGAAACCCAGGACGGCAAACTGGTCAATTTCATATTTTTCGGCCTGCCTGAACTGGAGGATATCCTCTCACTGGATGAGCCACTGAAGCAACGCGTTGCCGTAAGAATAAAGCTGACCTCTTACGCCGAAGAAAATACCAGGGATTATATAATGCACAGATTAAATATTGCGGGGTGCGATGCCAATATCTTTACGGATGAAGCCATATCGCTCATATACAGGTATTCAAACGGCATACCCAGAGTTATCAACACGATCTGCGATAATGCGCTGCTCGAAGGCTACCTGTTTAAACATGAGGTCATCGACGAATCAATAATAAAAACCGTTGCGATCGATTTGGGTTTTAATCCTCAGCCTTAGGTCGAGTATTACCGGACACGAAATTTTGCGCTTAAGACCGGAATAACACCGGTCCTCCACTGATCAACCGAGAATGCTCAGCAGAAATTCGTCAATATCTTTAACGCCGTTTATTTTAAGCCCATAATTATTGTCTGTTTTCTCTGCGTTGCCCGCAGGGATGACCGCCCTTTCAAACCCTATTTTCGCGGCCTCCTTGAGCCTTGCATTCGCCTGGGCAACAGCACGGATCTCTCCGGAAAGCCCGACCTCGCCGAACACAAAAGACTTCGGGTCTATCGGGACCTCCCTGGCGGATGATGCTATTGTGGCGATAATACCGAGGTCTACCGCGGGTTCTACAATCTTTAACCCACCAACAATATTGATAAAAATATCCATTCCACCAAGGTGCATGCCGGCCCTTTTTTCGAGTATCGCGACCAGAAGATTCACCCTGTTAAAATCAACACCGATGGAAGTCCTTCTCGGTATTCCAAAGTTTGTCCGGGAGACAAGCGCCTGTATTTCGACCATCAAAGGCCTTGTCCCTTCGAGGCTGGCCACAACCGTTGACCCTGAAACGTTCCTTGGCCGCCCGGAAAGAAACAGTTCCGACGGGTTGTCAACTTCTCTAAGACCCGAGTCGGACATCTCGAAAATCCCGATTTCATTTGTAGAGCCGAAACGGTTTTTTATCGTCCTCATGATACGGTAGGAATGACCCCTGTCACCCTCGAAATAAAGCACCGTATCAACAATGTGCTCCAGGACACGGGGCCCCGCGATGGTTCCTTCTTTTGTGACATGCCCGACTATGAATACAGGTATGTTTGACCGCTTCGCGAACATCATCAGTTTTGCGGCGCATTCCCTGACCTGGCCCACTGATCCGGGAGCGGAAGAAAGCTCCTGAGTAAACACCGTCTGAATGGAGTCGACCACCATGGCATCCGGCGATATTTTTATCGCCGCGTCCAGGATCCCCTCGATCGAGGTTTCAGGGAGCAGGACTATATTATCGGCGCTCACTGAAAGCCTGTCCGCCCTCATCTTTATCTGCCGGGGAGATTCCTCTCCGGATACATACAGCATTTTGCCTGTCTTCTGGGAAAGGCCCGCAAAAGCCTGGAGCAACAAAGTTGATTTCCCTATGCCGGGGTCTCCTCCGACAAGGATCACCGAACCGGGAACGATACCCCCGCCCAATATCCTGTCAAACTCCTTTATTCCTGTCAGCGTCCGGTTTTCAGACGTTCCTTCAATGGAACACAATGCCACGGGTTCGACCTTGCCCGGCGAATTCGGAGACGCAACATGCCGCCCGGCTGAAACAGTTTTTTCTTCGGCCATGCTGTTCCAGCTCCCGCAGTCAGGACATCTGCCGAGCCATTTCGGGCTGGAGTACCCACAGGTTTGACACTGAAAAAAGGTCTTTGATTTCGGCATATTAATTACAATTCCGCCCTGAAATTCAGAGCGTATTTTTAGAGATAAAACACCCTCATCCCGACCGTGGATCTATTTCATGACAGGCGAACAATATATTATATACGCTCATCCCTGGAATTTTCATGAAACCCCGGGCATTTCGACGCCGCACCGCCGTCATTAAGAGTTATAAACAGGCTATTCATTGGCGATATCGAACAACCGCATCCCGCCGCGTACAAAAAAAGCCTTTCTAAACATCCTGTTCATAAAATCCTTCGCCATCGCGGCTGCGGCCGGAGCATTGTGGCCAAGGGCGAGCAATGCGGTTATAGCGGCTGAAAAGGTGCAGCCCGTGCCGTGATATTCACCCTTTATTTTTCTGCTCCTGAGATAATGGAATTCCTCCCCATCATAAAATATATCCATGGCGATCTTTTCAAGGTGGCCGCCTGTTATTATGACATTTTCAGGTCCGTAGCCTTTTAAACGTACTGCCGCTTTTTCCATATCCGCTTCTGTTTTAATCCGGATACCTGTCAGCACAGACGCCTCATGGAGATTCGGAGTTATCACAGTACAAAGAGGCAATAATTTTTTTCTTATGGCTGCCGGAGTGTTTTTCAGTGCGAGCCGCTTCCCCGATGATGAGACTATAACGGGATCAACAACAATGTTTTTAAGTGAATATTTCCTGATTATCTCTGCGGCTATTTCGACGTTTGATTCGCTGTAGAGCATACCGGTTTTTGTTGCGTCCGGCTTCAGACCGGATATGACGGTCACCAGCTGCTTTTTCACGAACGGTCCGCTTACAGGCATGACACCGCTGACCTCTCTGGAATTCTGGGCTGTCAGCGACGATATAACGGAAAGACCGTAGACACCAAATGCATGGAAAACCTTTAAGTCCGCCTGTATCCCCGCCCCACCGGAAGGGTCGGAGCCGGCAATAGTAAGAGCTTTATTCATCAGATGGAATTATACTTCCGATGAATAAAATTGACAAGAGCTGATATTTGATTCTGTCCCGGTCGTCCACGCTCAGCCGGACCTATTGACAGAAAACCATTAAATGTTTATGATCTAAGACATTACCAAAAGAGTGCGATCAGGACAGGAAACTCGCATAAATTTTTTATAAATGGAGGAGTAAAAATGAAAAAGTTCAGTGCTTTATTGTTAGCTTTGGCTATGGTTTTTTCACTGGCCTTTGCCGCAGGATGCCAGCAGCAGAAGGAGGCTAAGGAATCAACCGCGCCGTCAGAGGAAAATGCGACCGGTGGATATGGTGCAGCGCCGGCAACAGCGCCGGAGGAGACCGGAGGATACGGGGCACAATAGTCTTCATCACGCACATAATAAACCTTACACACCCAAACGGGCCGGAATTCCGGCCCGTTTGAGTGTCAAGCGGCGCGCCCCGTCAATTGTCCGGATTAGAGGGTAACCTTAAACTCCATCACCGCGGATCCGAACAAAAATCTCTTCCTCAATACTTTCACTGTAATCTCATCGCCTTTCCGTTGATCCAGGAGGAATATCCTTATATCATCCACACTTCCGACTTTTGTATCATCAAGCGATAAAATAACATCATCTATTTTCAGTCCCGCAGTTTGCGAGACGCTGTTACGCCCAAACCCGACTATCTTCACTTTTCCTTCTTCTTCACTCAGCACCACCATGAGCTCAGGCGATTCAGGCACATTAACAGCTGAGGGGAAGAGGATGAAATCGGCTATGTCCCTCTCAACAGCCCCATCATTCAGAATAATCGAATATTCTATATTGTTTAACCTGAAGGCACGCGCCGGAATTCCGGAGCCGAAAGTTATATGTCCGGCTCCCGCAATCACAATAACCTGACGTTCAGGGTTCTTCCGGATGAATTCATCAAGATTATGTGCCATTGATTCATCCCAGAGTACCTGCGCCTCGTAAAAAAAATCGAAGTTCCTGTCCCTGGAATTCCCATGCATTTTAAAGATTTCCCCCAGCCTCGCCCTGTATTCCATGTTCGAGAGATCGAT
>JAYWMP010000039.1:0-11030 GCA_035873255.1 Nitrospirota bacterium | reverse complement strand
GAAAAAGTTATAGCCTTCATCAGGGAAAAATCCGGGAGACCCCTTTCTTTCAAGGATATAGTGCATTTTATGGGGCTGGGCAGGCCGGAGGCCAGGGCGCTTAAGAGGCTCCTGAGGGAGATGCTCCGCAGCGGAGAAGTGGTCCAGACCCGCAAGGGGTTATACGGCCCTGCCGAAGAGATGAACCTTGTCAGAGGATATTTTGAGGCGCACAGGGACGGATACGGCTTTGTAATTTCAGAAAAGCCGGGCGAAAGGGACATATTCATCCCGGCCAGGGGTACTCTCGGCGCGATGAATAACGACCGGGTTATTGTGAGTGTCGGGAACTGGAGAAAGCGTGAAGGCCGGATTATCAGGATACTCGACAGGGCGTACACAAGGGTTGCGGGAAGACTGGATGTCACAAAAACGGCGACCTATGTCAGGCCGAAGAGCAGGACGATCCCCTTTGACCTTTATATCGCTCCAAAAGACAGGGGCGGGGCAAAGCACGATGATAATGTTATAGCCGAAATAATCTCCTATCCGACTGAAAAAAGACCTCCTGCGGGGAAAGTTGTAAAGATAATAGAAAAACCCGGAGACCCGAAATCAGAGATAGATGCGATCGTAGAAGAGCTGAATCTTTCCGGAAGGTTTCCTAAGGCCGTCACTGATGAAGCCCGGCTGATGAAACAGGATATGGGAGAATGCCCGGCGGGGAGGAAGGACCTGCGGTCCCTGCGCACTGTGACAATAGACGGTGAAAGGGCGAAGGATTTTGACGACGCTGTATCTGTCGGCCTTAACGGGCGCGGATACAGGCTGTGGGTGCATATTGCCGATGTCGGGTTCTACGTGGGATGGTCTTCCTCTGTTGATCTTGAGGCGAAAAAACGGGGGACCAGCGTCTATCTTCCCGACAGGGTGATACCGATGCTTCCCAAACACCTTTCCGAAGACTTATGCAGTCTTAAGCCAAAAGTCGACAGGTGCTCGTTTACGGTAGAGATGGACTTTGACAGGGATGGCGTGAGATTAAACGCGAAATTCTATCCCAGTCTGATAAACAGTGATGAGAGGATGACCTATACGTCCGTAAAAAAGATAATAGTCGACCAGGACATTAATGAGCGTAATAGATACAATCATCTACTTGGAGACTTTGATCTGATGGGCGAGCTCTGCGGTGTCCTGAGGGCGAACAGGCTTGAACGGGGCAGTCTTGACTTCGATCTCCCGGAGCCGGAAGTGCTGCTTGACCTGCAGGGAAATCCGGAGGCGATTATAAGCGCCGAGAGAAATTACGCCCATATGATTATTGAGGAATTTATGATCGCCGCTAACGAGGCGGTCGCCGAGCACATAGAAAAAGCCGGAGTCCCGGGTATATACAGGGTGCATGAAGAACCCGACCCCATGAAACTTGAAGATATCATAAGGATTTTAAAACCTCTTGGTTTATCGAAAAGGAGTACACTGAGGCCGAAAGACTTCGGGGAACTGCTCAGGTCGATAAAAGATACAAAGGAAGAAGATGTAATAAATTACCTGGTCCTGAGAAGCCTCAAACAGGCCCGCTATTCGACAATAAACGTCGGCCATTTCGGGCTTGCCTCGAAGTGTTACACACATTTCACCTCGCCGATAAGGCGATATCCGGACCTCATAGTCCACAGGATACTGAGGGAGATTACAGGAAAGAAGAAGCTTTTGGATAAAAGGATAAAGGAGCTCGAAGCATTGCTTCCGGACATCGCGTTCAACTCGTCCCGTATGGAAAGAAACGCTGAAAAAGCCGAAAGAGACTCGATCAATGCGATGCGGGTCTGGTTTATGAAGGGGAGGGTGGGCGATGAATTCGAGGGTAAGGTCGTCGGGGTGACCCCCTATGGAATTAAGGTCAGGCTGAAGGATTTTTACGTGGAAGGCTTCCTGCATATTTCAGCCCTGACAGACGATTTTTACGAGTATAATGATAAAACCATGAGGCTTTACGGCAGGCATACAAAACGTTCCTTCAGAATAGGCCAGGAACTGAAATTGAGGTTGGACCGGGTTGACATGGACGAACGGGAAATAATATTTGGTATTTAAGAATGTCCGCCGCCACCTGCCGCTGCTGTTGATGAATCTCACGCGATGCCTGAGGTATATATTTTAAGAAGACCACAAGTGAGAATACATACTGATGAGTTCACTGGAAAGGCAGTTTGGTGTGTCATTCCCGCGAAAGCGGGAATCCAGGGAGAAGAGGCTGGATTCCGGGTCAAGCCCGGAATGACAAAAATGGATGTAAGGATGTCGCCTTACTTATGAACTTATTAGTAAAAGGAATCCGCGCCTGATTTTGGGGAATTATGGACCGGCTCAAAAATATCCTGGACAGATTTTACAGGGAATACAATTTCGATGAAAGGATTCTCCACGACCCCATAGAATTTCCCCTCCGGTATAAAAATCCCGCGGACATCGAGGTCTCCGGATTCATCGCCTCATGCCTTGCCTACGGGAAAGTGGAACAGTTCAAACCGGTTGTGGAGAGATTGCTTTTTCCCATGGGTTCCAGCCCCTCTGATTTTCTGGTGAACTTTGATCCCGGCAGGCACAGCAGGCTTTTTGAGGGGGTGCGGTACAGGTTTAATCAGAGTGAAGATATTCTCTGCCTCTTATTTATGCTCCACCGGGTGCTGAAGAAGCATGGATCGCTTAAGAATGTATTCATAAGCCGGTTTCATCCGGATGACAGGAATATCGAAAGGGGTCTTTCAGGGCTGATCAGCACGTTTCTGTCCATGGATACATCTGAAGTCTACGGAAAGGATATAAGGCCTCGGGGTCTGGTCCAGTTTTTCCCATCTCCTGTCAATGGGAGTGCGTGCAAGAGGGCGAGTCTCTTCCTGCGCTGGATGATAAGGGACAGGGACATTGATCCAGGGATATGGAAAGGTATCCCAAAGGACAGACTGGTCATTCCTCTTGATACGCACATAGCAAGGATATCCAGGTGCCTCGGCTTAACTGAACGGAGGTCCCAGGACTGGAGGACGGCGGTTGGGATTACGGAGGCGCTGAAGGAATTCGACCCTGAAGATCCCCTTAAATATGATTTCGCCCTCTGTCACCAGGGTATCTCGGGCCTGTGCAAGGGACGGAAACATCCCGAGGGCTGCGCGGGATGTGTTTTCAGGAAAAGATGAATAGTCCGGATCAGTAACCTACGGGCGTGCCGGAATCCGATAGTTTCCCGGAGGCGCGGAGTTCGTCTGAAACCATCAACCGGGGGAGCGAGACAGCGTCTGATCTCAGTATCGGCATGAACTTGCCGTCCGGCCTCAATATACCGATTTCTATCATTACATCCCTGCCCTGCATCCTGATCTCGAAGAAGCCGCTTCCGGTCCGGTTTTCGATATTCATATCGAGAAATGTGTCTGCGTTGTTGCCGTCAAATTCGATCCCGGTAATATCATAAGCGCGTAGATTCAGCAGGCCTTTCTCCGGGCTGTAATCATCTTTTTTAATCTCCCAGCTTGCAAAGATAGTGTCAGGATCGACAACCATAAGCAGTACCACGTTCTCACCGTATTCCTCCGGCAGTCCGGCGGAAGGGATTCCGTGGACCTCCCGGGTCGCCGCTTCTTCGGGTGAAAGCATCTCGCTTGTGATCTCCTCCGGCTTAACAGACCAGGATTCCTTTGCCTTAACCGGGAGGATAGTCTTGCCGCCGGCAGATATTTTTATCCATCCGCTAACCTGTTTCGGCGCAGATATTAATGGTCCGGTCTCTTTTTTCTTTATGACGGATTTCACCTTCACCCTAACTTTAGTCCCGGCTTTCACACCGGCCTTTGGAGCTGTTTTTCTGACCGTCTTTCTGACCGTCTTTACCTTTGATTTTTCAGCGGTGGATTTGGCGGTAGCAACAGTTTTTTGGAGTGGTTTCTTTATAGCCGTGACTTTTTCTGTTGTTGATATAGCGGCCTTTTTGGCTGTAGCGGTTTTGCTGACAGCGGCCTTGGGCTTCGGAGTCTCCGGCGACTTCACACCGGCCTTTGGAGCTGTTTTTCTGACCGTCTTTACCTTTGATTTTTCAGCGGTGGATTTGGCGGTAGTAACAGTTTTTTGGAGTGGTTTCTTTTCAGCCTTTACCCCGGGTTTTTTTGTCTTTTCCGCTTGGGCGGTCTTTTTTGTTGTCTTTGCTGACTCCCTGGCTTTCATATCGCCGATCTCCTTAAGCTTTTATTCTATAATAACTTTAAGACATTTTTGATGAAATTTTCAATGTGCTTCAGCCCAGTTCTTTCCGTGTCCGATGTCGGCTTTCAGGGGTACGGACAACTTCAACGCGCCTTCCATCTCTTTTCCAACAATGGCCGCGACTATATCCAGCTCGGGCTCAGGCAGTTCAAACAGGAGTTCATCATGCACCTGCAGTATCATTTTCGCGTGGATGGATTCTTTCCTGAATCTCTCCCGTATATTTATCATCGCTATTTTTATGATATCAGCCGCCGTGCCCTGTATCGGGGAATTTACAGCAAGCCTCTCGCCCTGCTGTCTTTTATTCCTGTGCTGACTTTGCAGTTCGGGGACTGGCCTTCTTCTTCCCATAAGTGTCATTACATATCCCTTTTCCGTGGCTTCACCTATGACCCTCCCGATATATTCCCTGACGCCGGGATGGCGGTCAAAATAATGATTGATATATTTTTCCGCCTCTTTTCTGCCTATACTCAATGTCTCCGAGAGTCCGTATGCCGAAATACCGTAGATAACACCGAAATTCACGGTTTTAGCGACCCTTCTCATCTCAGGCGTCACCTTGTCGAGTGGCGTGTTATACAGCTCCGACGCAGTCCGCGTATGGATATCGAGACCGCTCCTGAACGCGCTGATCAGCGTCTGGTCCTGACTGAGGTGGGCGAGTATTCTCAGTTCCACCTGGGAATAGTCCGCGGATAGCAGCAGAGATCCCTTTTCAGCGATGAATGTCTCTCTTATGCGTCTTCCCCAGTCCCCCCTTACCGGTATGTTCTGGAGGTTCGGCGCGCTGCTGCTCAGTCTTCCCGTCGCGGTTATGGTTTGGTTGAAAGTCGTATGCACCCTGCCGGTACCCTGGTTGACTATGGAAGGCAGCACATCCACGTACGTGGTTTTGAGTTTTGTGAGCCGCCTGTAATCGAGCACCTCTCCCGGAAGATCATGCGTTACGGCAAGTTCTTCCAGAACGTCCACGTCGGTGGAAAAGCCCGTCTTCGTCTTTTTTCCGGGTTTAAGCCCGAGGCTCTGGAAAAGGACCATGCCCAACTGTTTAGGCGAGTTGATGTTGAACTCCTCGCCGGCAAGGAAGTAAATCCTTTGCTGAATGCTCTCTATCTCGATGGAAAGCTCTTTCGACAGCCCGCCGAGTTTATCCGTGTCCACCCTTATCCCGGCCTCCTCCATATCAATGAGCACCTTGATAAGGGGCATCTCGATATCGAAGTATATTTTTTCGAGGCTGTTTTCAGCCAGGTTTTTAAAGAGGAGTTCCTTCAGTTCATAAGTAAGGGCGGCGTCTTCCGAGGCGTAGACGGTCGCCTCTTCTATGGTAACATCCGCGAAGGACGGTCTCTTCTTCAGTACTTCCATAAAAGATTTCTTTCTCTTCGTGAGATATTCGAAAGAGACTTCATCCAGGCTGTGCCTGCTCTTGTTCGGATTTAAGAGGTATGCCGCTATCATTGTATCGAAGAGTTTCCCTCCGATATTGATTCCTTCCCGTCCAAGGATCATCATGTCGTATTTCAGGTTATGGCCGATTTTGGCGATATCCTTCTCCTCAAAGACCGGGCCGAGTATATCGAAAACTTCCCTTTTCTCCATCTGCTTCGTTGAGTCCGCCAGCCCCGTGGAATGGGCGACCGGCACATAAAAAGCCCCTGTTTTTTCATTGCAGAGGGCGATACCGACCAGTGTGTCCGTCAGCGCATTTTTGCCTGTCGTCTCGGTATCGAACGCGAACTCGCCCTTTATCGAGGCGCTGAACGCGGCCAGCGCGTCGCTGGAGTTGATCGTCTCATGTCTCCGTTCACCGGTCTGGATGGAAGGCAATAACTTCATAAGCTTCGAGAATTCATATTTTTTGAATAACGAAAGAAGGGAAAGCCAGTCCGGCTCCCTGGTTCTCAGGTCGTCCATGTCGATATCAACAGGCGCTTCTGTATCGATCGTTGCGAGTTCCCGGCTTAAAAGCACGATCTCCCTGTTTTCAGAGATCATCTTTCTCAGCCTTTCCCTCTTAATACTTTCGGGATTCCGGAGTAGCTCTTCAAGAGAACCAAAAGAAGAAAGGAGTTCCCTGGCCGTCTTTTCTCCAACGCCCTTTATTCCCGGTATATTGTCGGAAGCATCGCCTGTCAGCGCCATGAACTCCGTGACCCTTTCAGGGCCGACCCCGAACTTCTCCTTAACATAGTTGATGTCGAGGACCCTGTCTTTCGCCGGGTCATATATTTGTACGTTCTCATTCACCAGCTGCAGCATGTCCTTGTCGGCCGTCACGATGAATACCCTGGCCCCCTTCGACGAAGCGTTTTTCGCGACTGTACCGATAAGATCATCGGCCTCATAGCCGGGGCATTCGAAAATCTTTATATTAAACGCTGATGTTATCTCCCTTATATGTGGAAGCTGCCGCACAAGGTCGGGCGGGGTCTCGGGCCTGTGCAGCTTGTAGTCCTCAAAGATCATATGCCTTTTTGTCGGCCCCGGAGAGTCAAACAGGACGGCAATCCCGTCGGGTTTCTTTTCCCTTATAAGCTTTAACAGCATGGTTGTAAACCCGTAGATGGCGTTCGTGGGGAAGCCCTTTGAATTCGTAAGCTCCCTGATGGCATAGAACGCCCTGTAGATATATGAATTTCCGTCGATCAGGTAAAGGTCCATGCCGGTGATTATACCTTAAATTGACTAAAGTTGAGGTATTATTTTACATTAAACTAAAGAGTTAAGGAGGCGGTCTTGAGCACGACAATCGAAGATCTAAGCAGTACCAGCAAGAGGTTGAAGGTAGAAATACCAGCGGACGTTATAGAGAAGGAATACAAGTCATCACTTGATAATATAAGGCAGAGGGCCAGGATACCGGGGTTCAGACCGGGTAAATCACCGGTCAGTCTGATAGAAAAAAAATTCGGTGATGATATCAGGTCCGATCTGGTGGACAGGCTTGTACCTGAATACCTTTCAAAGGTGATAAAAGAGGCTGACCTTACGCCGGTGACAATGCCCAGGCTTGAATCCGCTCTTGATATCAAGAGGAACGAGCCGTTGATTTTTTCTTTCACCATCGAGGTCAGGCCGGTCATCGGCGAACTTAATTATACAGGACTGAAAGTGGAGGAGATTGAAACCGCGCTGGATGACAGTGAGATAGAAGACACGCTAAAAGGGTTGCAGCAGGAAAGGGCGGTGTATGAAGTAGTTGAAAGGGAGATAAAAGGGGATGACCTTCTTGTTATCGATTTCGAGAAACTTGATGAATCGGGCGGAAATGTGCTTTCTTCGGGCAAGGACCAGGTTATGGACCTGAGCGGGAACCTGACGCCCCCGGGAATACTCGAAAATTTAACCGGCAAAAAAAAGGGTGACGTTGTAGAGATAGACCTGCCGTCTTTTGAAGGCGGGGATAAAGCGGATGAAAGCGAGCAGGAGAAGGGTAACACTATAAGAATAACCATAAAAGAGGTCAAGGAAAAAAACCTGCCGGGAATTGACGATGAGTTCGCGCGTGATTTTGGCTGTGATACGCTTGATGCTCTCAGGGAAAAGATCCGGGAGGGGCTTTTGCTAGCCAAAAAGGGCAGCGCTGAGAAGCAGCAGAAGGAGAAACTTTACGATATACTTGTTGAGTCCCATGAGTTTGATGTGCCTGAATCTCTTCTGGAGAAGGAACTCGAACGGCTTGTAGTGAATGAAAAGCTTTCCAGGAAAAAGTCAAAGGACCTGGTGAGTGAGTCGCGGGCGGAAACAGGTGATGAAGACAATGATGATTCAGGCATAGTCGAAGAGGTCAGGCCGAAGGCGGTAAATAACGTGAAGGCATCGATTCTCCTGGATATGATAGCCGAAAAGGAAGGCATAACCGTCACGGATGAAGAGATGGGCATGAAGCTGGGTATTCTCGCGCGGGAGCTTAAGACGACGCCGGAGGTGGTAAAGAATCTTTTTGTCACAAAGGACGGCTCACTGGATAATTTCAGGTACAAAATCAGGGACGAAAAGGTGCTGGACGTTATACTTTCAAAGGCGGAAATCACTAAAGGAGAATAATTAAATGAGCGTTATACCCATTGTAATAGAGCAGACCGGAAGGACTGAAAGGGCTTACGATATATATTCGAGGCTGCTTAAGGACAGGATAATATTCCTCGGCGGTCCGATAGACGATATTGTCGCGAATACCGTGATTGCGCAGATACTCTTTCTCCAGACGGATGATCCCGACAAAGACATACATTTGTATATAAACTCGCCTGGAGGGATTGTATCCTCGGGGCTTGCGATATTCGATACCATGCAGTACGTAAAACCGGATATCTCCACATACTGCATAGGGCAGGCCGCAAGCATGGGGGCGCTGCTCCTGTGCGCGGGGACAAAGGGAAAGAGGTTCGCGCTTCCGCATTCGAGGATAATGCTGCATCAGCCCATGGGAGGATTCCAGGGCCAGGCGACCGACATTGAAATACACGCGCGAGAGATACTGAAACTGAAGGACACGCTGAACAAAATACTTTCCGAACAGACGGACCAGCCTATCGAGAAGGTCCAGGCCGATACCGACAGGGACTTTTTTATGTCCGGAGCAGACGCAAAGGAATACGGGCTTGTGGATGAGGTGATTCATTCGCTCAAGAAAAAGAAAACTGCTGACAAATAAGGAATTCAGATACGTTTTCCGTTAGTTATTACTGGAAGTTGGAGGATTAAATGCCAAAAAAAGATGACGAAATACTTAAATGCTCATTCTGCGGTAAAGGACAGGATGAGGTGAAGAAGCTTATTGCGGGACCGACGGTGTATATCTGCAATGAATGTATTGAACTATGCAATGACATAATCGCCGATGAGTTGTCCGTGGATACCGACATTGAGGCGATGCCGAAACTGCCTGCGCCGAAGGAGATAGACAGTGTTCTCAACGATTATGTAGTCGGCCAGCAAAGGGCCAAGAGGATACTTTCTGTTGCCGTGCACAATCACTATAAAAGGATTTACAACCCGGACGAATCCGATGTGGAGCTTCAGAAGAGCAATATACTGCTAATCGGGCCGACAGGGACGGGAAAGACCCTCCTTGCGCAGACACTCGCAAGGACACTCGATGTGCCTTTTACCATTGCGGACGCAACGACTCTGACTGAGGCGGGCTATGTTGGAGAGGACGTCGAAAACATCATACTGAAGCTCCTTCAGGCCGCTGATTATGATGTTGAAAAGGCGCAGAGGGGTATAATATATATTGATGAGATAGACAAAATAAGCCGGAAGGCCGACAATCCTTCAATTACACGTGACGTCTCGGGCGAAGGTGTGCAGCAGGCGCTGCTCAAAATAATCGAAGGCACGATCGCTAATATCCCCCCTCAGGGAGGGCGCAAGCATCCGCAGCAGGATTTCATACAGATAGATACAACGAACATACTCTTTATTTGTGGAGGGGCCTTTGTCGGAATGGAAGGTATTCTGGAGCAGAGGACAGGGAAAAAGACGGTTGGATTCGGCGCCGATGTTGTCGGCAGGAGTGAAAAGAAGATAGGCGATGTCCTCGGCAACACGGAACCCCAGGATTTGATCAAATACGGTCTTATCCCTGAGTTCGTCGGCAGGCTGCCTGTTCTCGCGACTCTTGACGAGCTTGACGAGGCATCGCTCGTGACGATACTTGTCAAGCCTAAAAACGCCCTGACAAAACAGTACCAGCGGCTGCTTTCATTCGATGATGTGAGACTGAAGTTTACCGACAGCGCGTTGAAGGCGATTGCCGGCAAGGCGGTACAGCGCAAATCAGGCGCGAGAGGGCTCAGGGCGATACTTGAGGAGATTATGCTGGATGTTATGTACGACATACCGTCACAGAAAGGCATTAAGGAATGCGTAGTAACAGGGGAGACGGTTGCCAGAAAAGAAAAGCCGATGCTGATCTACGAAAAACAGGCTGAATCGGCATAGGAAATCTACCTGAATATAGTCCTCCGGCATTGGGCTGGAGGACTATATTCGGGGCAAATCATTAGCTTGGTGTTATCGGGGATATCTTGATAATCTCAGGTGTCTCTCGACCGCGGCTTTTACAGCCTCTTTCAGTTCTTCATTACTGAACCGCGAGGTCAGTTCGACTATGAAAAGTTCGTCTTCTGATGTAATTTCGGCATGCCTTCGGACCGGCGCGCTCCTCCTTTTGGTCCGTGAAATTCGCCCTAATTTGAACTGTATGTCCCTGACGCCGTAAGGAGCCAGTTTTTTCGTTATTTCCCGCTTATGGTAGCTTAACTGCTGGATCCATATCGGAGAATCCACGTTCAAAATGAGTTTCCCTTCCGATAGGCCTGAAGGCGACATATGTAACGAAAGGGGCTTATCGAATATCCGCTGCCAGTTATTTTTAATGCGCGCCAGCCTGACACCGTCTCCAAGCCCGAGCCTTTTGACTATTGAATCAAGGAGGGAATCCGTTCTTTCCATGTCGCTAAACGGACAACTGTCATACTACCTTCCTGACAACCCCGGTGCGCAGGCATCTTGTGCATACATACGCCCGTTTTGTTCCTTTTGCCGTCGCTATTCTCGTCTTCTGCAGATTAGGCAGTAACTGCCTTTTAGTCTTATTGTTTGCGTGGCTTACATTGTTGCCGATAATCTTCTTTTTACCACATATAATACAACTTGCCAATCCGTGTCCCTCCTTTCGGTAATTGCTTTCAAAACGGCTTTTATGATAACATGATATGAATTTACGATACAAGTACATTAAATAATGTACATTGCACTTATTAGTAAAG
>JAYWMP010000013.1:0-4424 GCA_035873255.1 Nitrospirota bacterium | reverse complement strand
TTTTACTTGACAGGATTTACAATCAAATTGCAGAATACTGCTGAATATATTTCAGATTAAAATTGATGGTGGGGACGATCAATAATCCGGATCTGATTTTATTCCTGTAATCATTGGCGGGATATTCAAAGTCTCCGGTATTTTCAGTCTCCACGGGATATGCCCTCCGCCCGGATACAGGCGGGGCATGTTATATATGGAAAAGACATTCGGCGGGATTTGAACCGGCTTTCGCCACATGCACAAACATCTCTCTGCTGTGATTACACCTATACAGCAGCCCGGCGGTAGCCTGCCCTGGAGAACAAAACAAACTGCAATAAAAAGTTCCTGTCCCCGGTATCTCGAGTAATAGCAGGGAAAGCCGGATTAGAGTGGCTGTAATTTTCAATAAATTAAAAGGAGGCGAAAAATGTCGCTAAAAGGAACATGGTACAATGAATTGGGTTCAGTGATGATTCTGGAAGTCAACGGAGCTTCGATAACCGGAACCTATCAAACAGCTGTGGGAAGCGCGGAAGGAACCTACCAGTTAGTTGGAAGCGTGGACAGTAATCCAACAGAGGGAGGCCAGGCTATCGCATGGGTTGTAGTCTGGAATAACCAGTATTTAAATTCACATTCAATAACTGCATGGTCAGGCCAATATCAGACAATTGACGGGAAAGAAGAGATAGCCTCTCTCTGGCTGTTAACAAAAGAAAAATCTTCGGAAAACGATTGGTCTTCCACTTTAATAAATCAGGACATCTTTACAAGAGCAAAACCAACAGAGACGGATATTCTTAAGGCCACAGGAAGAAAGTTGCCATCTCATCCCATACAAGGTCCGACCGCCGGATAAAATTGCGGCTGTCACGTTAGCATGGGACCTGACATCCCTGTTCCGGCCATACAATAAAAAAAATTTACACACTCAAAACACATTACATCTCTCCAGCTTGAGATTTCAAAACAATATGAAAAAATGGAAAGTTAAAACCTGCCAGTAAAAGAAGGACGAAATGGTGTCAAGTGCGATAACAGCCGCTGAAATTTTTCCGGGATGACAAAATGCAACGCAGGGTCATAGTTAATTTAGGGAATCTCGTTCTTTCGCTTTCGGACGCCATGGATCTGGCCAGTCCCTCATTAACACAGCATCAGCAAAGGACGGCCTTTGTTGTCTGGGAGATAGGAAAGGCGGCGCAACTCCCGGACGAAAGGCTGGAGAACGGGTTTGTCGCTGCATTGCTCCATGACATTGGGGCATTTTCACTGGAAGAAAAAATATCCCTCCACAATTTCGAAGTCGAAAACCCGGAGAACCATTGTATTCGCGGTGAACTCTTACTTGAAAGAGTCCCCTGGCTGAAGGAGACGGCTAAACCTGTCCGCTTTCATCACAGAGAATGGCGGAATTGGGAGGAATCAATAGAAACACCCCTTGTTTTCGATTCACAGGTGCTGTTTCTCTCTGACTTTCTTGAACGCCTGATAGACCGCGACCGGCATATCCTCCATCAAAATGAAGAGATTATCTCAAAGTTGAAAGCTCTCTCCGGTTCTTCTTTTCATCCTCATGTCATAGACCTTCTAATCAATGTATCCAAACGCGAGGAATTCTGGCTGGACCTGGTTTCCCCCAGGTTATATTCCATTTTACTCCACGATGGCCCCTACAAAAAGGTGGAAGTGGAACTTTCCGGGATATCTTTAACTGCCGAACTTTTCCGGAACATAATTGATTTCCGGTCCCGTTTTACCGCAACACATTCTTCCGGCGTCGCGGCAGCGGCCTCCATGCTATCCAGGATATTCGGCCTGTCGGAAACTGAAACAGGGCTCATGGAGGTTGCCGGTAATCTGCATGATATAGGGAAGCTGGCCATACCAAACAGTATTCTGGATAAACAGGGGAAGCTCTCAAAAGAAGAGTTCTCCATCATAAAATCACATACATACTATACCTATTCGGTATTCAATACTATCGGAGGACTTCAACAGATTGCTGAATGGGCCGCATATCATCATGAAAGGCTGGATGGTTCCGGTTATCCATTTCATTGCACGGCGGATGAGCTCACCACGGGGGCGCGAATCCTTATGATCGCGGATTTATTTACGGCGCTTGCTGAAGACCGGCCATACAGAAAAGGGATGTCAGGGAAAGAGATCGTCAGGATTATGAAACAATTTTCCGATAAAGGACTTTTAGACTCTAAAATAATTAATCTGCTTTTCGAAAATTTCGGAGAAATATTCTCCTGCGTAACGGAGAAACAGGTCATCGCCAGGGAATTCTATATGAAACAATTTCAGTTTCTGGAAAAAAGATGATGCATGGTTCGACAAAACCCTGACAGATCAGGAGCTCCGGAGCTAAAACAATAAGAATATTTTCCGGCAAGCCGCCCGAATTTAACCCGCAAGCAAAAATACACCGAAAAACCAGTGACTGGAACGGTCTCCCGCGTTGTCATCCAGTCTTTTCCGCATACTCCGCATCAAGCAATATCCACCTTTATCCTGATTTCCCGAAACCGTCACCATTACAAGGCTTTTCAACTATCCCTCAGCCATAAACAAATCCCTGAAATTACGTCTTATACCACCACCTGCACATAATTCCCGCCTAAACTGCGCTAATAATTTGCTATAATGAATGAATTAGTCAGGGAATAGAGTTACCGTTATTTGCTTTATCTAATAACCTTCTGCATAATTTTTCTGTATATTATTTTCGGATAAAGAGGAATACTCAGAATGACAGGGAAGTGTTCGAACTGCGGATATAAAAGACGTCCCTCGGATACGGCGTCGGAATATGAATGCCCGAGATGCGGAGTCGTTTATACCAAAAACAGACCGGCTGATAAGAAGCAGGATGATGATGGTATAATGGCGGAATTTTACATTTCCAAAGGCAACAAAAGGAAACCAGGCAGAAAGCAGGATGACCTGATAAAAGAGCTCTCCCTGCTTATTCGTTCGCGCTATGGACTTGTCGTTCTGAAAACCATGGAAGAGGAACGGGCCGAGAGCTTGCTCAAATATCTGGCCGACTCGATGAATATGCCTTTTTTCACCTGGACAGCCACAAAAGGCCTGCAAAGGAATGATCTTGACAGGCCTGTTTACGGCACGGCTGATCCTAAAATGGCCCTGGACCATATCGGATTTTCGAAATTTCCGGCTATTTATTGTTTCCAGGGGCTGGGCCCCTTTCTTGGCGATGTTCTTCTGAACTCCAAACTGGCAAACACCGCCCGCGGATTCACCCGGAATAAAGGGGCTCTGGTGATAACCGGCAATGATTTACAGTTACCGGAAGAGTCCAGGGCATATGCGGCCGTCCTGGTGCCCCCCGCCCCTGACCGGCAGGATTACAAAGACCTGCTGAAGCATATTCACAGGGACCTGATTGCCCGGATGCCGGTCAGGATTGAGTTGTCCCGGCAGGACATGAATCGTCTGCTGAACAACATGCAGGGGCTGACCCTGATGGAGGCCGAAAAGATTCTGACAAAAGCCATAATCGAAGATGGATGTCTGAATGCGGATGATATCCATTACGTCATACAGGCCAAAAAAGCGGTTATTGAACGTGAAGGCCTGCTGGAATATTTTCCGGTCGAACAAAGCCTGGCTGACATCGCCGGTATTGCCACTCTAAAATCATGGCTGAACAAACGCAAGACAATAATTACCGACCCCGAGAAAGCCGCCGGCTTTGGTCTGAAATTCCCCAAGGGCATCCTGCTCCTGGGCGTGCCGGGCTCCGGCAAAAGCCTCTGCGCCAAAGCCGTGGCAATGGAATGGGGCCTGCCATTGCTGAAAATGGATCCATCCAATCTCTACAACAAATATATCGGTGAAAGCGAAAAGAACTTTAAACGTGCGATGGACACAGCTGGAAAGATGTCACCTGTAATACTCTGGATCGACGAGATCGAAAAGGCCTTTTCCTCGGGGGGCGGTGAAGACGGTGGTGTATCACAGAGAGTACTGGGCATCTTTCTGTCCTGGATGCAGGACAGAAAGGGGAGTGTATTCGTGGTGGCGACATCAAATGATATCGCAAAGCTTCCACCTGAATTTCTGCGGAAAGGACGTTTTGATGAGATCTTTTTTGTAGACCTGCCAAATCACGAGACAAGGGTGGCCATCTTCAAAATTCATCTCAAACGCAAAGAACGTGATCCGGAAACCTTCGATTTAAGAAAACTGGCTGATGCCACGGATGGATTCAGCGGGGCGGAGATCGAACAGGTGATTATTTCGGCCTTATATACCGCTTTTTCCGGGAATAGACACCTTACTACGAATCTTTTACTCGAGGAATCTCAAAAGACCACACCGCTGTCAAAGACCCGAAGCGAGTATATCAATAATTTGCGCAACTGGGCGAAAGAGCGCACTGTAAGCGCCCATTAAACCCGGAC
>JAYWMP010000267.1:0-4904 GCA_035873255.1 Nitrospirota bacterium | reverse complement strand
CATGGTCATAATACAACGATTGCCCGCTGCTATTTTAATGTATTTTATGCAACGCTAAGGGTTACACAGGGCTGTTAAATACCCGCCTTAATCAGAACAGGCATCAGAAATAACCCTCCGGATGTGATAAACGCGATATTTTTGTCATCGCCCGGAGTGTCATAGAGGGATTTTTATATGGATATTAATGAAGTAATCGACCGCCTTAACCCGAGACAGCAGGAGGCGGTAATGCAGACGGACGGTCCGCTTTTGGTGCTTGCCGGCGCGGGATCGGGAAAGACGCGTGTTATAACCACAAGAGGCGCATATCTTCTGCATAAAGGGGTCCCTCCGGGAGCTGTGCTGTCGGTAACTTTTACGAACAAGGCCGCCAGGGAGATGCGTGAAAGAGTACGATCCATGCTGAACGGAAAGCGGGTCAGGGGCCCGGTAATCTCCACGTTTCATTCTTTATGCCTGAGCATCCTGAGACAGGAGATAGAACATCTGGGGTACCGAAAAGACTTTTCTATCTATGATACGTCTGAACAGCTATCCGTTCTGCGAAATATATTGACCGATATTAAATTTCATGACAGGAGTTTCAAGGTCGAGTCCATTTTGGACAGGATAAGCAGGTCCAAAAACAATACCAGGCCTTCGGCGGAAAAGGGACTGCCGGATTCCGGTGACATTAAGGAGGTCGCCGAAGTCCTTTATCCCAGGTATCACGAAGCCTTAAAGACCCTTAACGCGCTGGATTTTGATGACCTGCTTCTTCTGACTGTAAAGCTTTTCAGGGAGTATCGAGAAGTGCGTGAAAAATATATGGACAGGTTCAGATATATAATGGTAGACGAATACCAGGATACGAACCGTGTTCAGTATGATCTTGTGAAGCTGCTGGCCGGAGAGAGAAAGAACCTGTGTGTGGTTGGAGACGACGATCAGTCCATATACGGCTGGAGAGGAGCTGATCCTGGAAACATCCTTGACTTTGAAAAGGATTTCCCCGGGACACTGGTTGTCAGGCTGGAGCAGAACTACCGGTCATACGGAAACATATTGACGGCCGCAAACGGAGTCATAGAGAACAATCAGAACCGTATGGTGAAATCTCTCTGGACCGACAGGGGCGAGGGCCCAATGGTGAATGTTCTGAAGGCGGTTGATGGGGATGACGAGGCGGGGTGGGTCGCGGACAGGATCTCGATGATACAATACAAAAGAAAATGCCCCTATGAAGACTTTGCTGTTATCTACAGGGCGAATATCTTCTCAAGGCCGTTTGAAGAGGCCCTCAGGAGACTCAGGATACCCTATTCGGTTGTGGGCGGAACCAGTTATTTCGAGCGTAAAGAGATCAAGGATATCGCCGCTTATCTTAAGATTATCGCCAATCATAGTGACGACCTGAGCCTGTTGAGAGCGGCCAATACGCCCAGAAGAGGGCTGGGACCGTCTGCTATAGGTAAACTTTCAGCCTTTGCTCGGGATGCTTCTATAACACTCCTTGATGCATTCGGCAGGGCGGGTGAAGTCCCTGCCCTTGGTGGAAATGCCTCGGAAGGGGCGACCGGATTCGCCGGTTTGATCGGGCGGTACAGGGAAATGTTTAAGAAAAGCGGCGAAATGGCGGATGTACTCAGATCTCTGCTGGAAGAGATAAATTACAGGGATTTTATTTATGAGCTATACAAGACGCCCGAAGCGGCCTTAAGAAAGATGGAAAACCTGGAAGGCTTTATCGGGTCCATCGCCCATTATGAGAAAGATGCGGAAGCTCCTTCACTCCAGGGATTTCTTGAGACACTTGCCTTAATCGACATGATAAAAGACAAAGAGGAAAAGGGCGGCAGAGGGGTCACGCTCATATCCTTTCACTCGTCGAAGGGGCTTGAATTTCCGGTAGTCTTTATTGTCGGTGTTGAGGAGGATATCCTGCCGCATAAAAAATCCATTCATGACGACGGGACCGCTGAAGAGGAAAGAAGGCTTTTTTATGTCGGAATAACCAGGGCGATGAGGGAGTTATACATAACTTACGCCGACCACAGGATAAAGTATGGGAAGGATACGCCAGTATCGCCGTCGAGGTTTGTTGAGGAGATTCCTGATGGAGTCATAAAGAGGCTTGACAGATATGAAGAGAGCGACCCTGAGCAGGAAGAAAAGGAAGCGAAAGAATTTTTTGCAAATATAAAAGCGATGCTTGGAGACTGAACAAGGAAATGATTAAGGTCAGCAATTTAGTAAAGGCGTACGGAAAGCAGTTGATTTTTGATGATATAGGTTTTACCCTGAATCCAGGGGAACGCCTGGGACTGGTCGGCAGAAACGGGCATGGCAAGACCACCCTGTTCAGGATATTGCTGAGGGAAGAACAACCCGACTCCGGAGTTATCAGTATTCCGAAAGACTATTCTATCGGCCATCTTTCCCAGCAGATTCGACTTGCCAGTAAGACCGTGCTGGAAGAAGCATGTCTGGGCCTTGGCGTTACGGAGGATGGACGGGACGAAACCTACAGGGCTGAGACCGTTCTGCTCGGCCTTGGTTTTTTACCTGATGATTTTAATCGCAGGCCTTCGGAAATTTCAGGCGGGTATCAGGTCAGACTGCACCTGGCGAAACTGCTGATATCCATGCCGAACCTGCTTCTGCTTGACGAACCCACAAATTACCTTGATATTGTTTCAATTCGCTGGCTGATACAATTCCTGCGTGGATGGAAGGATGAAATGATCATAATCACACATGACCGGAACTTTATGGACAGTGTAACTACCCATACCATGGCCATACACCGGTCAAGGCTCTGGAAGATTGAGGGGCCTACTGAAAAACTGTACGGACAGATATCACTGGAAGAGGAAGTCCATGAAAAAACGCGGGTAAACGATCAGAAAAAGCGCAAAGACACAGAGAAGTTCATAAACCGGTTCAGGGCCCAGGCTACCAGGGCCAAGGCGGTGCAGTCGAGGGTAAAGGCATTGGAGAAGATGGAGAATCTCAATAAGTTGGCTGACCTGAAATCACTCGATTTCAGCTTCAGGTCCGCTCCGTTCACCGGGAAGAGGCCGATTGAAGCGGAAGACATAACCTTCTCGTTTGACCCTGAAGAACCACCCCTGATTGACGGATTAAGTATATCCGTGGGGAAAAAAGACAGGATTGCGGTTATAGGTAAAAACGGTAAGGGGAAGACCACACTTTTAAGTCTCTTTTCGGGTGAATTGCAGCCGGCGAAAGGCGCGATCAGGCGCCATCCGAATCTGATGCAGGCATTTTTTGGACAGACGAATATAGAGCGTCTCAATCCTGAACATACGGTCGAAAAAGAGATAATGGATTCACATCCCGATCGGAGCAGGGGCGCCTCCCGGAAGATATGCGGGGCCATGATGTTTGGGGGTGACAACGCGCTCAAGAAGGTACGGGTCCTGTCGGGTGGAGAAAAGAGTCGTGTCCTGCTTGGGAAAATGCTAGTGAGTCCGGCCAACCTGCTTCTGCTTGATGAGCCGACCAATCATCTTGACATGACATCGATCGAGTCGATGGTCGACGCCCTGAATGAATTTAATGGCGCCGTGATAATCGTGACACATAATGAAATGATTCTTGATGCCGTCGCCACAAGGCTTATAGTCTTTGATGGTGGTGAGGTAGCCGTATTTGAGGGGACGTACCGGGAATTCCTGGCTCGGGTCGGGTGGAAGGATGAAGTCTCCGAAAAAACTTCCGGACGTGGTGAGACCGGTCGGAATAACAGGATAAACAAAAAAGAGATGAGGCGCATCCGCGCCGGGATAATCAGGGAGAAATCAATGATTCTGGGAGCGCTTCAGAAAAGCATCACCGGGCTGGAAGCTACGATAATAAACCTGGAAAAAGAGGTTGAGAGGGATACTCAGGCCCTTCTTATTGCTTCCACAACCGCTGACGGAGAATCCATCCGGAGACTGTCGAAAGCTGTCCATAACGCAAATCTGAAGATCGAAACACATTTCGGGGAACTGGCGAAGCTGTCCGGCGAGTATGATATTGAATCCCGGCGGTTTGAGGAAAGACTCGATAATTTATACCCTGGGTCGAACGGAGATTAATCAGTGTCTGTCCTTTTGCAGCTTCAAATCGTCCAGCAGTTTTACTGTTACCTCCTAGTTTTGATTTCTCTGCAATTGCACTATTTTCCTGAATGCTTCATTTTATCCCTTTACCGTTCATCTATGTGAAGCCCGCAAAGTTTACGGTTAAGCCCGATGGTAGCCAATAATTACATTTTTTTGTTATTTCCTGGAACGCACGGCCAACGTCCGCGCATTGAGAGTGGCGTCCGCATTAATGTTCCAGGTTGTCGGACCGTAGGGGAAGTGAAAAACCCATACGAAGGATGATTCCTTAGTCTCGCCGGACCATACACAACATGAATCTAATTCGAATATTGGATCTATCTGATATTTGCCATATTTTCCTGTTGCGATTCCCTTCAATTCCACCATAGTCGGCATTTTCCAGTTACCTTTATCGACATCAAGGCTGCTTACCCAGGCTTTGGCCTCATTCCAGCTCATAATCCTGTCGGGGCCCGAAAACCACTGAAGACCGGTTGAACTATCTGTAATTACTCCCTCGCTGTCTTTAACAAATCGGGCATTATCTTTTGCGGTACCTGACTTTTGTGCACATCCAATATTTAAAAATAAAAATAATGAAATAAACAGAACAGAAAAAATTCGATATTGTTTCATGTATTTCTCCTCTTTTATTGATTTCGTCTGGTTCGCAGCGCATTATACGGGGAGCGAAGCTACCTCGACAACATGTTATTACATAGTTTACGGTAAAGTACTAAAACTTACCACACTCTCTCCTTTTTTACAATACAAATATGCTTCCATAGGCTGGTAACTAGTGTTTGT
>JAYWMP010000142.1:0-5570 GCA_035873255.1 Nitrospirota bacterium | reverse complement strand
ACATGGTCATTTATATTATCAGCTATCTGTTCATAGCCATGCCTTTTCTGGACATCGTCTATATATCCGTAACTAAGCAGAACGCCGAGGAGGGCGATAAAAGACGGGATGGCCATGCCGATAATCATCTTATGCCAGATTCTCAGCCGCATTTATCGCTCCTTAAGTCAGGTTGTTGTTTAATCATGCGTGAAAGAATAATTACCCTCCAGAAACGCCTTAACATACCAGTCCTTTGCTTCCATGCTTCTTATCGCCATATCAAGCTGTCTGGAGCAGCCGAGCAGGCGACCGAGTATGTCCAGCCTGTATTCGGTATCTTTCTGTGAAGCGCCTTTTATGTCAGCTGTAACCATATCGTCTTTGATTTCCACTCTGAAGTCAAGGGATTCGAGCACCTCTTTTATAAACAATGCCCGACGGTGCCTCCCCTCCAAGCTTGCCCCACCACCCTGGAAGCGGAAATTGATATAATTGTTTATATAACTTCCCCCGCAAAAGGCGTCAAACACAGTATAATGATATGCTAATTTTACGCTCATGTTCACATACTGGTCAGTAAGGATAACATATACCTTGCCCCCTTTTTCGGCAACTCCCGTTCGGACAAAAGACCTCGCCATAACCGAGGCGAGTCCACTCATGTCAATATCAACGGGGCCGGCCCATTTCACTCCTTCATGAGTCATCCCCCGCCATAATGCCCTGAAAGGTATGGAATGGATATGCTCGGGCGAGATTTTCTTCAGAAACCTGGCCTCATCCACAACCCCTCCGTCAAGATCTATAACATAAAAAACCATAGGGATCAGATCTGATACCAGCATCTGCGTTGAACTCTCACCTTCGGAAAGTTCTCCGATGGAGAACATCTCCCTGACGGAGACCTCGTGAACGTACCTGATAATATCATGGATCGTCTGAAATTCTTCCGGGCTTACCTCGATTTTGTCGAGATTGACCAGGTTCAGGGGTGTTATCTTTTTCATTACGTTGTTTAATATCCTGTAATCGCTGTTGTCTTCATGGGGAATATCCCCCCAGCCGGCATGAAGCAGGCCTTCAATACGTCCCCGATAAATACATCCCTTGTTCGCGTCCACAGTAACAACTCCTCCACTGTGAAGGACTTCTCCAATATTCAGGGCATTAATGATCAGAGGGACACGAAATTCCCTGGCCACAGTCGCCATATGGCTGGTTGGACTGCCTTTTTCGGTTATAATGGCCGAGGCTGAATTCATAATTTTCACCAGTTCGTTGGAAGTATTTCTGGTTACCAGAACGGCGCCGGCGGGAAAATCAGCAAGCTGATCAAGGCTTTTCATGAAATATACCGGTCCGGCGGCAGTCCCCCCGGAGGCGGGCTCTCCTCCTGAATAAATAAGATGTTTGTTATAATCCGTATCCGGCCGCTCGGTGGCGATCACCCTTTTGATATGTAGTGGACGCGCCTGAATTATCCAGAGCCATCCTTTTTCGTCTATTGTCCACTCTATATCCTGGGGCGTGCCGAAATGTTTTTCAATCATACGGCTGAAGTCATTAAGTACTTTAATCTTCCTCTCTGAAAGACACGCCGAGAAACGGTCTTCATCCGGGACGGGAACTTCTTTTACGCCCTCGGGATTGTCCAGCACAAGCTTAACGTTTTTGGGCGGCACTGTTCTGTCAATAATTTCACCGCCACGTGTTCTGTCCAGAACATACATATCCGGAGATATTGTCCCGTTAACTGCGTAAGGCCCCAACCCCCAGACAGCACTAATCAGGGTTTCATCTCTTTCCGACCTGCTGGGATTCAATGTATAGAGAACGCCCGAAGATACCGCATTGATGACCTCCAGGACAAGCACAGCCATGGGGACATCTCTGTCTTTTACCTTTTTGGCTATACGATAGAAAATCGCCCGGCTGTCATACTGGCTGGCTATTACCTCCTGATAAGCCCGTATGAGCCCGTCCCTTTTTACATTCAGAATGCTTTTGAACTGGCCCGCGAAAGAGAGCTTCCCATCTTCACCTATAGCGCTTGACCTGACGGCAAATCCAGTCTCCTTGCCCATCCTGTCCGCTTCCCTGTAAATCTGGTCCTCAACGGAAGGGGGTATCCCTGAATTCATGATCAATTCACGAACTGTTTTTGAAACTTCTTCTATCTTCCCCGTATCGCTGATATCAAGAAAGGAGGTAAGACTGCTGATCCTGTCTTCAAGATCATTGAAGGCCATGAATTCCCTGTATGCCCTGACGGTTATCGAAAATCCGGATGGGGTCGGCAGTTTCAGTATGTTCCGGATTTCTCCGAGATTACCCGCCTTTCCGCCCGTCTCTTTAGTCAACTCCGAGGTTATTTTCTCAATAGGCAGAACAAAGTCCGTCGCTTCTATCCCGGATGCCTGTTTTAAGTGTTTCTCCACATCCGCCCTGATACGGTCAAGGACATCATAGAGCATGGAATAATTGCGCCCGGCCATATCATTCAGGCTTTGGATGAATTCGAATGTCGTATCAAATATACGTGCTAAATATGACCTGAAAGCAGGAATCGTTATGGTCTTTGTTTCGATGCCCTCTTTTACCTCGGAAAGGATATCCAGAAGTTCGTTATTTTTAAGGAGGAGATTCTTGTAGCTGTAATACCGTCGCCGGAGCATCAGGTAATCATCTCCGGGTATCAGGAGTTCAGGTTCGGCCGACTTATTCCTTCCGCGCAGACTTTTTTTGATGTTTTCTGAAAAACGTTCAACCCTTTTTATGATGGAATCAAGTTTCATATTATAATTATGACCCTTGCAGGCTCTCTCCCCCGGGCCGCCAAAGCGGGAAACCCCATTCCCCGGCGGATACCGGAAACGAGAGGCGAAAAGGGCGTTTATTCCAGCCGGTAATTCTCCTCCAGAAAATTCCTTACGTAATACCTGACGGCTTGATCGTCGTACAGCAGGGCGTCAAGCTGACGAGTATAAGCGATTAACCTGCCCAGATAATCCAGCAGCTCTTCCATCTCCAGCCGGGTAATATTGTCGGTGCGGGCAATAATCAGATCGCCTTTTATATTGGTCCTCATATTAAACTCTCTTAAGATTGAGCCAAGCAGCTCGGCCCGGCGCGACCTCTTGGAAATATCCGTCGCGCCTCCGACAAATCTGAAATAGACATGATTGTCTTTTATGTTTTCGCTGCAATAACAGTCCATCATATTGAAGTGGTACCCGAACCTCAGGCTGAGATTAACATATTCACGGGAAACTACGGCCACATTTTCACCCAGATAGCTCATAGCGGATATATCCGGCATTTTCAGCATACTCGACATAAAATCATTTATCTTCATCGATACCGCCTCCGAGTGCCAGACACCGGGATGCATCATGCCTTTAATAATCGCCCTGAAAGGGATGGAGGCTATTTCGTCGAATGAGGCCTCGTTCCTGTCTTCTTTTAATTCCAACCCACCACCGATATCAATTATGAATATTCCTGTCGGCACCGGGACATCAAGCCTGACGGCGATATTGTTCCGCAATACTTCTTTGTACCGGTCAATGTCAACAAGTTCGGTGATAGCTTTTTCGTGAATAAAACGGATAATGTCGTGATAGGTCTTGCAGCCTTCGGGTGTAAAGCTTTCCAGGAGAGGGTCAATAAGATTTAACGGTGTTATATATCTGAGTATTTTTTTAAGAAGCCTGAACTCATCGGTCTCCATCAGGATCATATCTTCCGTAACCTTGTACTTTAGAAGCTCCTTGACAATTCCCGCGTATATCCTGTTGTCGTCTGCGTCAACAGTAATCTCGTCTCCGTGTTTCAGGGTGCTTGTACCTATGCCCGTATTCACTATTGTAGGTACCTGGAATTCCCTCGCAATATTCGCCATATGACTTGTGGGAGTCCCTATGTCGGTAACAATGGCGGATGCTTTCGGCATTATTTTAATGAAGTGGGATGAATCGTGTCTGGCCACAAGCACCGACCCGGGGATGAAATTCTGAAGATCCTCCATTCGATTCAGGATGAAGACCCTGCCGGCTCCTACCCCCCTTCTTGCAATCTTCCCCTGGTTTTCCATTATAACGGAATATTTTTGCAGGCTGGCTGTAATATTTATCGCTGCACCGCTTAAAGGGGCGACAATCTTTAACGGTCTCGACTGAAGTATGAAGATTTCTCCTTTTTCGTCTATGGCCCACTCTATATCCTGGGGTTTTTTCATGTAATGCTCTATAAGGACCGCCTGACGGGCAAGAGCCCTCAGCTGTTCATCGGCAAGGCATTGCGTGCTCTGTTTTTCCCCGGACACTTCGATCTCTTTAATGCCCCCGTCTTTAACTGCAACAGCGGCCATGTTTTTCCCGCCGATCTTCCTGTCCAGAATCTCATATGGTTCTTCTTTCCGGACAATGTAATAGTCTGCGTCAACGGAACCGTCCACCACTGTCTTTCCCAGTCCCCAGTTGGCGCTGATAATAACCACCTCGTTATTTAAATCATTTGGATCGGACGAATACATTACACCGCTTACACTGGAGTCCACCATTTTAACACAGCCTACACTCATAGCCATCATCGGCTTGTCCTTAGGCATTATCAGCTCTTTATATGATATCGCACCGGCGGAGTAAAGACTGGACAGCACCTCCTTATACGCCTTCTCAATCTCCTTGAGACTGGCCGGCACATTAAGCATGGTCTCAAATTGGCCCGCGAAGGAAAATTCAAGGTCTTCTCTTTCCGCGCTGCTTCTTACGGCTATTCGGCAGTCTTCACCTTTGTTACCCCTTAATATTTCCAGGGCTTTTTCAAGTTGCGATTCAACATAGGGCGGAATTTTGCCTTCCCTGAACAGGTCCTGTACGGCTAAAAAAAAGGAATCGTCGAGGTAGTCTTCTTCGCGGAGAATTTCTTTTGCGGTTTCATGTTCGCCGGCTTCGGCAAATGTTATGGCCGACATAACACTTTCCTTCTGGGACCGTTTTGCGGCTTTCCTGTATTTTTGTTTTAAAGCGCTGATCTTTTCTTCAATGCGGTTGTACTCCACGAAATCCCTGAAGGCGTCCACGGTGATGGCGAAACCCTCCGGCACATTAAGCTTCAGATGATTGGTGAGCTCCGCGAGTCCCGCGTTTTTGCCGCCGACCTCATCAGACATTTCCCACGAGATCTCCCTGTAAAAAAGGACCGGTTCTCTCAGGTCCAATGGAGATTTTCCCTGCAATATCCTGTTGATCTGGTCATTAATTTTTTCGAAGATACGGTGGAGATACAGATATTTGTTCTGTGAGAGTAAATTAAGGTTATATATTGACTGGAATACGGAATCGGAAAGCCTGGCGTATGATTTCCTGATATAGTTGATATCAAAGATATAATTACCGCCGAGCTTGTCACCCATATCAGCCATAATCTCGAGTGAACGGTTATTGCTCTCCAGTACCTGGCGAAAACGGTTAAAAACAATTCTGACAGACAGTTTTGCATCTGTTGCAGGTGTCTTCTTTACAAAATATTTCCTGAAACTCTCTAGAAGGTTCTTCATTCAGTTTATTTTTAAATATCCTCTCGTC
>JAYWMP010000125.1:0-1906 GCA_035873255.1 Nitrospirota bacterium | reverse complement strand
GACATAGAGATAAACACGGGATTAAAGGATTCGCTCTTTGAGTTCTCCTTGCCTGAAGGTGTCAGTATTTATGAGCAGTAGGTCGGGATATTTTAAAAGACGGCTCTTTTGTAATCCAATTCGGAGTTAAAAATAATATATGTTAATTCTGGGAATAGATACATCATGTGACGACACATCGGCTTCGGTCGTAGAAAACGGGACGAGAATACTCTCAAATGTTATATCCTCCCAGACGGATATTCATACCAGATACGGCGGCATAGTCCCTGAACTCGCATCAAGACGACATATAGAGATGATCGTCCCGGTTGTCGATGAGGCCGTGAAAAGGGCGGGGATCTCACTGCCTGATCTTTCGGCTGTCGCCGTATGCCGGGGCCCCGGACTGATAGGCTCACTCCTTGTGGGCTGTTCTTTTGCCAAAGCCGTATGTTATTCAGACGATATACCGCTGGTAGCAGTCAACCATCTCGAAGGACATATCTTTTCAGTGTTTCTTGAAACACCTTCACCTGAATTTCCGTTCCTGTCCCTTGTGGTATCAGGAGGACATACAAGTCTCTGCGTCGCGGAGAGCTTCGGCGTCTATACCGAACTGGGAAGAACAAGGGATGATGCCGCTGGAGAGGCGTTCGATAAAGTCTCGAAAATGCTTGGTTGCGGGTATCCGGGAGGTCCGGTTATCGAGCGGCTGGCGGAACATGGCAATCCCGACGCAATAAATTTCCCCAGGGCGTACCTTCCAGGCAGCCTTGACTTCAGTTTCAGCGGGCTGAAGACCGCTGTGCTGAACTTTCTTCAAAATAACGGGAAGGATTTTCCTCTTGAGGACATCGCCGCGTCCTTCCAGGCATCGGTTGTGGATGTGCTGGTCAGGAAAACAGAGTGGGCGATAGATAAGAGCGGGGTCGGAAAGGTCGCGCTTTCAGGTGGTGTCTCGGCAAACAGCCTGTTAAGAATGAAGATGAAGGATATGGGGCATAAAAAAACCGTGGAGGTCTGCATCCCTTCATCCGCGTTATGCACCGACAATGCCGCGATGATCGCCGCCGCGGGATATCACCACTTCATCAACAGAAATTTTGCCGGACTTGATCTGAATCCAGGGGCCGGTCTTCGGCTTTAGGCGCTATTACCGTGAGCTTTGTTTTTTTCTAAGTATAAGAAGTGACGTTATTGCAGTAACAGCAATGCCCAGGCTGATCCCCTGGGCGATAGACAGGCCCGGCATAATAAACCCTCTAACAGTGTCTCCCCTGAACATCTCCATAACTAATCTGATTATCGAATAATTCAGGATATAGATCCAGAATAGCTGTCCCCTGAAAGCCCCCCTCTTCCGTATGAAAATTAGCACCAGAAAATTCAGCATCTCTCCAGCCGCCTCATAGAGCTGTACGGGATGCAGGGGCACCCCTTTCATCGCGAGCGACTCAGGATTTGAGAAGGTGACCGACCAGAAGACACCGGCGGCCGGCTTGCCATAGCAGCATCCGGCGAAAAAACATCCCAGTCTTCCAATGGCGTGGCCTATCGCGATCGAGGGAGCAAAGACGTCGGCCGTCACCCAGAAATCAAGACGTTTCCGTCTTATGTACCATATCGCAGTCGGTATGGTAAAAAGCAGGCCTCCGTTAAAGACGAGTCCGCCCTTCCATATCTTCACTATATCAAGAGGATTGTTTACATAGTAGTCCCAGTTTGTCAGGACAAAAAACACTCTGGAACCGACAATGGCGGCAAGCAGGAGATAAAAACCGATATCGATGATGTCGTCCCTCCGGATGCCGACAGCTTTCGCCTGTCGCACGGCAAGCCATAACGCGACCAGAAATCCGGAGGCGATAAGAAATCCGTATGTATGTATGGTGAGAGGCCCGATCCTGACGAGTACCGGATACAT
>JAYWMP010000112.1:0-9158 GCA_035873255.1 Nitrospirota bacterium | reverse complement strand
GTACGCCGATGTCATTAAAAGTCCTTTTGGTGACATATATCTCTTTTCCGTATCAGGTGTATTAGCCGGCCTGTCTTTCCGTAAACCCTCCGGGATATTTTTAAAACAGACAGAAAAAAGATCCGTTGTGAAAAAAGAACTGGCCGAATATTTCGAAAAAGGCAGGCGGCAATTCACCTGTAAAACCGGTTTCATTAAAGGGACTGATTTTGAGAAAAAGGTCTGGAATGCACTCAGGGAGGTCCCATACGGTGAAACGAGAACATATAAATGGTTGGCGGAGACGATAGCCGTCCCCCTGTCCTCCAGAGCCGTGGGCCGGGCGCTCGGTAAAAATCCGATCCCTATTATATTTCCCTGCCACAGGATAATAGAATCAGATGGTTCTATCGGAGGGTATTCGGCAGGCGCAGACATCAAGAGAAGGCTGCTCGACCTCGAATATTATACCTGAATGTCGCGTGAACAGTGGGTCGAAGCGCTGGAACGGCCTTGTACGGATAAAAATTCGTCAATGTTTTATCATATAAGCATGCATAACAGTATTTCAGCGGGGATTCTGAAGACGGCGGTGACTGCCGCAAGGCTTGCCGGCGATATTATCATGAAGAACATTGGCCTGTTGTCCCCTGAAGACATAGATACAAAGCAGGCATCCGATTTCGTCACCAGGGTGGACAGGTGGTCCGAGGCGGTAATAATGAAGACGGTCAGGGAGAAATTCCCCTCGCATTCCTTTCTGGCGGAAGAGACCCGCAGGGACGAAAGAAGCGATAATTACCGCTGGATTATAGACCCGCTTGACGGCACAACGAATTATATACACGGATTCCCGATGTTCTCCGTCTCTATCGCGATCGAATACGGAGATGAGATGATGGCCGGAGTTGTTTTTGACCCGGTAAGAGATGAATTGTTCCATGCAGTGAAAGGCGAGGGCGCTTTTCTGAATAACAGGCGTTTGCATGTATCTGAAATTCATCCACCCGGGCATAGCCTTATAGCAACCGGTTTTCCATTCAGAAAAAGGGAGTTGACGGATATGTATCTGGAGGCGTTTAAAGAGATATTCAGCTCGGTAAGTGACATAAGGCGTGCAGGCTCCGCCGCGCTTGACCTGGCTTATATCGCCTCCGGAAGGTGCGACGGATTTTTTGAATTGAACCTGAGCCCCTGGGATGTGGCCTCCGGAAGCCTGCTCATAAAAGAAGCGGGGGGCGTTATCACGGACTTTGGCGGCGGGCAGGAATTTCTATCCACCGGCAATGTCGTTGCCGGGAATACGAATATTCATGGTGAACTGCTTGATATAATAAAGCGGGTTTTTAAAGGGGTTGTCGAATGCTGATCCCTTATAATCCGGTAGGATGATCGATAAACTCTATATCCAGTCCGAATTTTTTCCTCAATAACTCTCCGACGGCCTTTACACCCGGAGTTTCAGTGGCATAGTGGCCCGCGAAGAGAAGATTGACCTTCATCTCTTCCGCAAGCGTATACGCGCTGTGTGAAGGCTCTCCCGTAAGGAAAGTGTCTATGCCGTATTTTTCGGCCTCGTTAATCGCAAACCAGCCGCCTCCGGAAACAACACCTACGTTTCTTACCTTCCTGCCGAAACTTATCGAAGAAGTCTTTGTCCCGAGTGTTCCATCTATCCTTGACACAAAATCCGCCAGGGACATTTCACTGCCTGTTTTCCCCCAGCACCCGATTTTTTTGCCATGATACTCGCCGAATTCGCCCATTTTCTCTATGGATAACAGTTTAAGCAGTTGTGAATTGTTGCCGTATTCAGGGTGCTGGTCGAGGGGGAGATGGCAGGCGTAAAGCGAGATGTCCGACTCCAGAAGTGTCTTTATTCTGTTTTTAATCACACCCCTGATATTTTTTAAACCACCCCAGATAATACCATGATGCACAAAGAGGAAGTCTATATTTTTTTTCGCCGCCGAGTTGAAGACATGAGCACAGGCGTCGACTGCTATCCCGACTTTTCTTATGTCCGCTCTTCCCTCAATCTGTAGTCCGTTCGAGCTTTCATCCTCGGGAAACTTCAAGAGACCGAGTTCTTCGTCCAGAAATGCCGTCAGCTCTATTAATGTCAAACTCTTCACCTGATGAGATCACGTCCTGCATGTGCTGTCAAGATCGAACTTATAGGTGTTCCAGTGTTTGCAGGCCGGACATCTTCCAGACCATTCTTCTGAAGTCTGCCTGCAGTTTTTGCAGCAGTACGGAAGCCTTAGTGTTTTTTTGAAGTCTATCACCTTTTTGAATTCCCTGACGGCCTCTTCAGGCTGGTTCTTCCTCATATAGAGACTGCCGAGCAGGTGGTGCAGCTCCGGATACGACGCTCCCCCCGTGTCTATGCCAATCAGAGTTTCAAAGGCGTCATCGACCATTTCGAGTCGGTAGAAAAGTTTTCCGAGCAGAAACTTGGTGACCTGGTCATCAGGATTTTTCGAGATGCTGTTTTTGTAAATCCTGATAAGGCGGGCCGGTTCGCCGATGCTTATCAACAGATCTTCGAGCCTGGCCAGCACTATATTCGAGTTTGTAGACTCATAAGTTTTTTCGAGGAGGTTTACCGCGCCTTCGGTCTCTCCTTCTCCCAGCATAACCTCTGCAATTCCGAGTGTGGCCGGAATAAAGTCCTTGTCTATGCGGAGGACGGTCTTGAAGGCTTTTTTCGCCTTTTCCATCTGGTTATTTTCAAGGCTGTATCTGCCGTATTCGTACTTGTAGCCGATAAGGTTTTGATGTTCGCGTTGCCTGTCCTTTTCAGTATGTTCATGCTTTAAAATTGTCTTCTGCAGGTCGATAAGGTCATCCCATCGTCCAAGTGTCTCCAGGATGTCGCGTTTTTTGTACATGGCGGTCAGGTTGGCGTTGTCGATATCGAGAATATCATCAATGCACTTCAGCGCTTCCGTCCACCTGCTGTTTTTTTCCATCAGGCCTTCTATCGCGAAAAGTGTTTCGAGATTTCCGGCGTTTATATTTTTCGCCTTCTGATAATAACTATTCGCCTTCTGATAGTCACCTTCAGCCGCATAGATATCTCCTAATCTCAGAAGGGCGTCAATATGTCCGGGATCTTCGGCCAGTATTTCCTCCAGTGCTTCCCTGGCCTCGGCCTCGTTATGCGAGAGGAGAAAATTCAGGGCCCTGGAATAGAGGTCATTTGTTTTTATGTCCTGTTTCTTCTTCTTCTGATACTGCCACCTGTCGATAAATTTCTTTGTGTCCCTGACAGCAAAGACAAAGAACATGAAGAGAGCGCCAACCGCGCTGGAAAGTATTATCAGCGCAATTTTTGGAAGCTCGTAAACGTCGCCAAAGGGAATCTTTATGGTCGTTATTTCTTTGTTGTCCATTGCGAAGAATGCAAGGACGGCAAGAAACAGAATAAATATAAGAATAGATATTTTACCCATTAGTGATGATAACCGCTTTTATGAATTATTGTAAACGCTCTGTACATCTGTTCCAGTAGTATCAGGCGCGTCATCTCATGAGTAAAGGTCATCCTTGATAGCGCGATCCTGCCGTCAGCCATCTCCTTTACTTTTTCCGATACTCCGTACGCGCCTCCGAGTACAAAATTGAGAGGATATTCGGGTCTGCCGATATATTCCGCGAATTCAACAGAGGAAAAGCTTCTGCCTTTTTCATCAAGAAGCAGATAAGGGAGCTTCAGCTTTAAGATTCTTTCGCCTGTCTTTTCGAGTGACTTTTGGATATCCGCGCCCTTCTCTTCCTTTATCTCTGTTATGCTCACATCCGCATATCGTCCCAATAATTTTAAATATTTTCTGACGCCGTCAAGGATGAACCGTTCCTTTGTCTTTCCTGTCCATATTAACCTTATTTTCATTGATTTCTATGGTCGCTGCATCCATCCAGAGTTTTTCGAGACTGTAATATTCCCTTGTCTCTTGTATGAAGATATGTATTATCACATCACCGTAGTCAATCAGCACCCAGTGGCGATGATTCAGGCCTTCTATCCTGGAAGGCTTAACGCCCTTCCTGGCTAATGCCTCTTCTATGAAGTCAGTGATCGCCCTTACCTGTGGTGTGTTTTCTCCGGAGCAGATTACGAAATAATCAGCAATGACCGTAAGACCGGCCAGATCCAGAATTACCGGATCAACGGCCTTCTTTTCCAGCGCCGCATATGCGGCTTCGAGGGCTAACTCTTTACTGTTTAAACTCATTGCCTCCTTTCCGGGAAAAGTTGTTTTTTGTTTTTTCGATCCGGCTGCTTATACAGCTTATTAGAGATTATATAAAATTCAACCTTCTCTGGCAACATGTATTTTATCGCAAGCCCCGATTTCACACGTCTTCTTATGTCTGTGGAGGAGACGCCGAATGGAGCAATCCGCAGTAATACAAGCTCTTTTCCCGTCCTGAGTTTTAAGGAGAAGGATTCTGATCTCCCTGTGTCAAGGCTTCTCAGCGAACTTTTCTTTATGTCCAGGTATGGCGAGACAAGCAGCTCGGTGAATTGATATTCAGGCCTGGAAAGCACAACAAAGTTCACCAGCGAAAGAAGTTTTTCGGTCTGCCGCCACTTTGGGAGTTCGAGAAACGCATCTATTCCAAGTATGAAATACAGCTCTGACCCTTGATGCCTCTCCAGGAGAATCTCCATTGTATTAACGGTGAAAGATTTGCCCGGCCTGAAACATTCTATGTCAAGGACCCTGAACAGACTGTTGCCCTCCACGGCCAGCCGGGTCATCTCGTATCTATGAACAGCGCCGGCAAGTTCTTCTGTTTTCAGCGGAGGCTTTCCGGACGGAATAAATAGAATTTGATCAAGACCCAGCTTTTCCCTTACATCTTCGGCCGCCCGCAGATGGCCGTAATGTATTGGATTGAATGTGCCGCCGAAAATTCCGATTTTCATCTAAAGAGTCTTTTTGCCCGGCCTGACCGGAGATTACTCCCTGATCTGGCCATTGCCGAATACAATGAATTTAGTGCAGGTAAGCTCTTCGAGCCCCATGGGGCCCCTGGCGTGTATCTTGTCGGTGGAAATTCCTATCTCCGCTCCCAGCCCGAACTGAAAACCGTCATTAAGACGCGTCGACGCATTTATCAGCACGGCCGAGGAATCAACTTCCCTCAGGAATCTCATGCCCCTGGCATAGTCCTTTGTGACGATCGAATCAGAATGGGCGGAGCTGTATCTGGCAATATGCTCCATAGCCTCATCAATATCTTTTACGACCCTTACATTGAGGATCAGGTCGAGGTATTCATTGTAATAATCCTCTTCCGATATGCTTTTTACAGATGGAGCTATCTTCCTTGTCGCCGGACACCCCTTTATTGTTACTCCTGCCTTTTTAAGCCTCTTTATCATATTCGGCAGGAAATCCATCGATATCTTCTCATCAACCAGCATTGTCTCGATCGCATTGCAGGTGCCGGGCCTCTGCGTTTTTGAATTAAGGCATATCTCCTCGGCCATTTTCAGGTCGGCGTCCCTGTCCACAAAAACGTGGCATATCCCTTTGTAGTGCTTAAGCACGGGGATGCGGGAATTTTCGGTGACAGCCCTTATAAGCCCTTCTCCTCCGCGCGGGATGATAAGATCAACGATCCCCTCGAGCTTCAGCAGCTCCATAATAGCCTGCCTGTCAGGGATGTCTATGAATGTTATGGCCTCTTCGCTGATACCTTCTTTCTTTGCCGCGGCCCTTAATATCTTCACTATCGCCTTGTTGGAATGGATCGCCTCCGAGCCCCCGCGCAGGATTACCGCATTGCCGGCTTTCAGGCAGAGACTCGTCGCGTCCGCCGTCACGTTTGGCCGTGATTCATAGATTATACCGATTACGCCGATCGGGACACGCATCTTTCCCACAGTCATGCCATTCGGCCGCTGCCTCATCTTTATGATCTCTCCAACAGGGTCCGGCAGGGCCGCGACCTCAATAAGCCCCTGGCACATCTCGTTTATGCGTTTATTGTTCAGCGCAAGCCTGTCGATCATCGCCTTTGACAGACCTTTTTTGTCCGCATTGGCTATGTCTTTTGAGTTTGCCTTTATCAGTTCTTTTGATTTTTTCCCGAGCGCTGCCGCCATCCTTAACAGAGCGCGGTTTTTCTGTTCCGGGGACGCTTTTGCAAGAGAGCGGGCGCCTTCCCTCGCTTCTTCCGCTTTGGATAATACAGATGCCTTTATATTCATAACCGTAACCTCTCTCTCATCAGAAGAATCTGATGCAGATATGACCAACCATTCAGCATTATATCATAACCCCGATTGTCCCTGGCAACCAAATTTTATAAGATTCATACTGCGTCCGCGATTATGGCCTGCTTTTCAGTTGACCACCCAAATACAATTAATTTTCAAATATGACTCCTTAAACAGATTTTTTTGGGTTGAGCAAAATGATATGCCCTTGCCAAATTCCCCGGATAATCATTAAAATATCTGATGCCCCGCATACGAATTCTTCAGCCGAATTTACGCAACAAAATAGCAGCAGGTGAGGTGATAGAAAGACCCGCGTCTGTTGTAAAAGAGCTCCTTGAAAACTCGATCGACGCAGGAAGCACAGACATCAAAATCGATATATCATATGGCGGGAAACACCTGATCAGGGTCTCTGACAACGGGTCCGGAATGGACAGGGAAGACGCGTCCCTTGCCTTTGAGAGACATGCAACGAGCAAGTTGCTGGATGAGGACGGACTGTTTAATATCTTTACTCTGGGGTTCAGGGGAGAGGCGCTCCCGGCCATAGCATCCGTGTCAAGGATTAAACTCTTTACGGGAACTGAAGGCTCCGGATCGGGGATAGAAGCGGAGATCGAAGGCGGTGAGCTGAAAGAGACCAGGGCTGCTCCACCTTACGCGGGCACGTCCATTGAAGTAAAAGACCTGTTTTTTAACACCCCGGCGAGAAAGAAATTTCTGAAAACCGACAGCACCGAAGTTTTTCATATCATCGATACGGTCACCAGGGCCGCTATTTCACATTGGGACATTGGGTTCAGATTGACGACAGACCGGCAGGAGACAATGAATCTGCCGATAGCTTCAGGGATAAAAGAGCGCCTGATGCAGATTTTCGGCAATGAATTCCTGGCGGAACTCTCTGAAATAAACGCAAAAAACAACGGCATCGGATTGACCGCCTTTGTTTCGAAGTCAGAGAACTTCAGAAACAGCAGAAGCAATCAGTTTGTTTTTATTAACAGAAGGCCTGTTAAGGACCTTTCCATTTCTCACGCGGTTTATAAGGCCTTCGAAGGGATCCTTCCGAGGGACAGGCATCCTCTGTTTTTTGTATTCCTCGAAATCCCGCCTCATAAGATCGACTTCAATGTACATCCGGCAAAGAGAGAGGTCAGATTTGCAGATAAAGAGACGGTCTATAAGTTAGTGTACAGTCGTATCAGGGATGTTATCAGGGCCGAACGGACGGAATATACAAGGCCGTTTACTGAAGCGCCGGTAACGGATTTTCCGCTAAAGGCGTCCGGTGAATACCAATTCCCCGGCACTCCTGATTTTAGCGCGAATAAGCCGATGGTGGCGGAAACCCTCGAATTCAACTACAAACCATCCCTGCCGTCCATATATCTTGGCGGTACATTTGTGGCCCTTTCGGGCAGGGGTGGATTTACTGTTATAGACTACCACGCGGCGCATGAAAGGATTCTTTTCGAGAAGTTGCTGAAGGACATGAGTTCAGCATCCAGACAGCTGCTTTTCCCTTTGCAGGTACGGCTTTCGGCCAGGGAATACAGGGTCCTGCTTCAGAACGTGGATATTATAAAAACTTTTGGTATAGAGATGGAAGACTTTGGGCATAATACCGTAATTGTCCGGGCGCTCCCCGAGGAACTGGATGATACCGATATCAGCGGCGTACTCTCCGACATTGCAGCAGACCTGATAGAGGGAACCGCGTCTAACAGACCCATTAAGGAGAAGCTTGCGGCATTGATTGCCTGTCACAGTTCAGTCAGGGGAAAAGAGCTCCTGTCTCCTGAAGCGATCTCCGGTCTGATGGATGATCTCGAAAAGACAGAGCATCCCGATAAATGCCCCCATGGAAGGCCGACCAGGATATTCTTTTCCCTGGATGACCTGAATAAGATGTTCAAGAGAAAATGAATAAAGTCCTTATCCTCCTCGGGCCGACAGGCGTGGGTAAAACCGGCGCGTCGATCCTGCTTGCGGAGAAACTTGACACCGAGATAATCAGCGCCGACTCCATGCAGATATACCGGAACATGGATATAGGCACCGCAAAGCCCGCAAAAGAAGAGATGAAAGCCGTCAGACACCATATGATAGATATAATCCCCCCCACGGAATCATATAGCGTGGGCCAATATATCGAAACGGTTGTTCCTGTTATCGACCGTATTCAGGGAGAAGGGAGGATACCCGTTATCGTCGGCGGCACAGGCCTGTATATCAAGGCGATAACAAGGGGTATTTTCAGCGGGCCTTCAGCTGACTGGGCGCTGAGGGACGAACTCCTTTCAGCCGAACAGGCCGAAAAGGGATATTTATTCGCTTATCTTCAGGAAACAGATCCTGAAGCATCCGAAAAGATCGACAGAAACGATACACGGCGGATTGTCAGGGCGATTGAAGTATGCCTGAAGAGCAGGGAGAAGATATCTTTACTGCAAAAGAGGCTCACAAAGCCCCTCTCATGTGAATTTATTAAGATCGGGCTGACAAGAGAGCGAGGGGAGCTCTACGGCATCATCGAAAAACGGGTGGACGGAATGATTCAGGCGGGCCTTCAGGAAGAGACTGAAAATATTCTGAAAATGGACCCTGACAAGACTCCTATGCAGGCGATCGGGTATAAAGAGATCGCAATGTATCTTGACGAAAAGATTACGATGGAAGAGGCTGTGACACTTGTAAAGAGAAACTCCAGGAGATACGCAAAGAGGCAGTTCACATGGTTCAGAAAGGAAGAGGCCATAAAATGGATAGATGTGACAGGTATCCATGACAGCATGGCGATATTTAATTTAATTAAGGATGTGATTGCGGGGTCCTATCCCGATATACCCTTCCGGAAATAAGCAGAGAAAAGCTTTTCCCGTAAAAAGAGAGACAGGAACAGACTCAATCGCCCGGGCGATAAAGTTCTTGCATA
>JAYWMP010000052.1:0-6569 GCA_035873255.1 Nitrospirota bacterium | reverse complement strand
TATTTTCCAGCCCGATCCTGATCATCATTATTGCTATTGCCGCAAGCAGCAGGGCCATTACTTTGGATATGGCGATTATACCCCCTTCGCCCAGTATCTTTATGATGGACTGCCCTTTTTTAAATACGCTCCATACTATTAACAGATTCAGCAAAAGAGATATAACCGTCGCGACAAAACCGTAATGATCAACAAGGACCAGCAGGGTCGTCAGCACTGCCGGCCCTACAATAAGCGGCACTCCTATCGGTACTACGCCGAATTTTCCGGCGAGCTTTTTGCGTCCTTCATCACGTCTTGTCAGGTCAAGCACCGCAAATACCAGAAGCACAAGGCCGCCAGCAATCTTGAAATCATCCGTGGTAATCCCGATCATCCTGAAGATCGTCTCTCCCATTACTGTAAAGATGATGCTTGCTATCAGTGCGGTTAAGATCGATTCTCTTATTATCTTTTCACGTTTGGGTTCGGTCAGACTGTATGTCATCGAGATAAAGATCGGGAGGACAGCGAAGATATCAATGGCTACGAACAGAGGGATAAAGGTATGGGGCAGATGTTTTAGTGTTTCAACCATACAGATTTATAATAGCTCTATCCATCATTATTCACAAACTGTTTATTCGGACATGTCATGCCATGCCCTGGAATACATTTTTCAGTTCAATAGATATATTATGTCATACAACAATTCCGAAAAGGTGTAAAATAGACTTGCATGTTACGGTTCCCGGATATAAACCCCGATCTCATCAGGATAGGTCCTGTCCATGTAAGGTGGTACGGACTTATGTACCTGGCGGGATTTGCAGCTTCGTACTATCTGGTTAAGAGGCAGATAACAAAGAAAAAACTGGATATAACCTCGGAAGTCCTTGAGAGTCTCTACTTTTATCTTGTTATCAGCCTGATTGCCGGAGCAAGACTGGGATATGGGCTCTTTTATAACCTGCCGCACTATCTGCATAACCCACTGGATATTCTTGCCATATGGCATGGCGGCATGTCTTTTCACGGAGGCCTTATAGGCGTTATAATCGGGGGCTATATCTTTTCACGGAGGAAGGGGATAAACTTCCTGCTGATCTCCGATCTTGTTACTGCAACTGCTCCTATCGGTCTCTTTCTGGGAAGACTCGGCAATTTTATAAATGGAGAACTCTATGGCCGGCCATCTGATCTCCCATGGGCGATGATATTTCCTTCAGGTGGCGATATCCCGAGGCATCCATCTCAACTGTATGAAGCATTCTTTGAAGGGATTGTGATTTTTACTGTGTTATGGATAGTGAAAGACAGATTCAGAAGAGAAGGCTCTGTAACAGCACTATTCCTGATATTGTATGGTGTCGCCCGGTTTTTTATCGAATTCTTCAGGGAACCCGATCCTCAGCTCGGCTTTGTTATCGGTCCTTTCTCGATGGGGCAGGTATTATGCGGCGCTATGATCCTGGCAGGAAGTATCTTGCTGATTATTAACAGAAGATATGGGGTAAAGAAATAAGCTGACGTAACGGCTTTGTGTCACAGGGCAGCATACATGAATTGGCGGTCCCAACGGGAGTCGAACCCGTGTTTTAGCCTTGAGAGGGCCACGTCCTAGGCCTCTAGACGATGGGACCGAAATGGCTGTGATTAACAAATTAACTCAAACTATACCCCTGTAATCTTACCAAATACAGCCCGGAAATGTAAAAGACTATTGGCTCTTCAGGATGTAACTGTAAATTTTACCTGCCATCTTTTTAGTGCCGGGGTATAATACAATGCTGAACGCACCCGGGTGCACCGGTGGACATTCAGCGGTTTATTAATATGAAAGAGAATATTCTTTTAGGAAAATGGACACAGGATGGACTTGAACGCCTGGTAAGCAGCGCCGCCCTGATCAAGTCCGCCGGCGAACGGATAGATTTCCTTTCAAAACATTTTCTCGGTACGGATTATAAGGAATCAACCCTCACCGGAGATATAAACAGACCCGAAGTTTTCGTCGTAAATCTGGGGGGCGTTGATTGTTTCACCTTCATCGATTATATCGAGGCGATGCGCCTTTCCGCTTCTTTTTCCGCCTTTACCGGGAATCTGAAAATGGTAAGATACCGGATGGGAGAGGTTGCGTTTGACACGAGAAATCATTTCTTTAGCGACTGGCGGGAATTCAATACGGATTTTGTCAGTGACGTCACAGAACGGATTGGCGCTCACAAGGCAAGGAAGACTGTGAAAATGCTGAATGAAAAAAAAGCGGGCGCGTATTATATACAGGGAATAAGCCCTGTGCGTAGAGAGATCACATATATACCAACAGATGCGATTGACGATTCAGTTCTTGATCAGATGAGAACAGGTGATTATGTCGGTGTATATTCCTCAATGCCCGGGCTTGATGTCTCTCATGTCGGTATTTATATTAATGCCGGAGATTCGATATATTGGCGGCATGCCTCTTCAGATAAGAGTAACAGAATGGTCGTTGATCAGGATTTCAGGGATTATATCTCCGGCAGACCCGGCCTGGTTGTATTGAGGCCGAAAGATTTCCCTGTCCATCTTTTAACAGAGTGAGGAATGATTGAAAACAGTTAAGAGCACCACGATTAAAGTAATCTTCAGCCGGCGCATGCTGGTGGCCCTGATCATGGGCTTTGCCTGCGGTCTGCCCCTGCTTTTGACCATATCGCTCCTTCAGGCATGGATGACGGAAGAAGGGGTTGACCTGACTGTAATCGGCCTGTTCGCCCTGGTCGGGCTGCCTTATACACTGAAGTTTCTCTGGGCCCCTGTTATAGACCGTTTTACCCTGCCTTTTCTGGGCCGGAGAAGGGGTTGGCTGCTGATCGCCCAGGTCGTCCTTGCCTTTTCAATCGCAGGCCTCGGCATGACTGATCCGGGAAAGAGTCCTCTGGTGGTTGCCCTTGCTGCATTTCTGGTCACATTTTTCAGCGCCTCACAGGATATAGTGGTGGATGCGTACCGCAGGGAAGATCTTGCCGACAGGGAGCTTGGGTTGGGCTCTTCTCTCTATGTAAACGGTTACCGGGTGGGGATGCTTCTGGCTTCAGGGGGCGGTCTGATTATGGCTGACCATATGTCATTTTCAGCAGTATATATGATAATGGCTGCCTGTATGCTGCCCGGTATCATAACTACCCTGTTCACACCTGAGCCGACTGCCGCCATGGGTACGCCCAACAGTATGAAGGAGGCTGTGTTTGAGCCTCTTATTGAATACTTCTCCCGGAAGGGCGCCCTCTGGATACTCGCGTTTGTCCTCCTTTACAAGATCGGCGACATCATGGCAAGCGCAATGACCATGCCTTTTTACCTTGACATAGGGTTTTCAAAGACAGAGATCGGGGCTGTAGTCAAGTTGTTCGGCTTCTGGGCTACTATTATCGGAGGTCTGACAGGCGGATTCATCATGCTGAATTTCGGGATCAACCGTTCTCTATGGGTCTTCGGATTTCTCCAGGCGATTTCTACCGCGGGCTTCGCCCTGCTGGCCTGGATCGGACATAGTGTCGCGGCCCTGGCCGGGGTTATCGCTTTTGAAAATCTGAGCGGCGGCATGGGAACAGCCGCCTACGTAGCATTTATGGCGAGCATCACAAACAGGAAATTCACGGCGACACAATACGCTCTGCTGACCAGCCTCATGGGAGTTCCGCGCGTGTTTGCGTCCGCGCCGACCGGTTTTCTTGCCAAACACATGGGATGGACACACTTCTTTGTCGCATGCGCTTTAATCGCCATTCCAGGCATGCTGCTCCTGCTCAAATTTGCGCCATGGAATCCAAGGGATAAACCCGGATATTGATAAACAGCACGCGGATTACTATTTTATGATCTTCCTGCGCATAAGCCTGAACGGCAGAGGGGCGAGCAGCAGGGTCACGGCAAAAATCCAGACGACGTCCCATAGGACATTCTGTATCTGTCCGTACGCAAACGACCTGAGGATAGTCACCATATGGTAGAGAGGAGTAAAAAAGGCCAGGTCGGCAACGATCGGCGGCAGGGCGTCCAGCGGAAAAAATATCCCGGAAAAAAGGAACAGCGGGGTCAGAAAGAGGGTGAAGAAATAATTGAAAGAATCGATGCCCGGCACGATGGCGGTAAAAATAACGGATATCCCGGCAAAGATCAGGCCGATAAAAAAAAGAACCGGGATTGCGAGGATTATATACGCGGAGTCCACAAGTCCGAAGAGGGATATAACAATTATAATAATCGTACCGTAAAGAGCGCTTTTCGAAGCGCCCCACAGCAACTCCCCGGCAACGAGATCATCGATATTGACAGGGGTTGCGAGTATGGCATCAAAGGTCTTCTGATAGGTCATCCTGACATACGTGCCGTATGTGCATTCGTAAGCCGCCGCAAACATGGCGGAGGAGGCAACAATGCCGGGGGCGATAAATTTCATGTACGGAACTCCGTTTATCTCTCCGACGAACGTTCCCAGCCCGAGGCCCAGGGCAACGAGATAGAGAACCGGCTCTGCAAAATTCAGCGCCAGGCTCGATTTGTAGAGCTTCGTATAGACCGTGAAATGTCTCTGCCAGACCCTGAATGCCTTCTTAAGCTTCAAGAGACCTCCCTGTCAGTTTTAAATATACCTCCTCAAGGTTGCCGCCGTGTTTATCGGTAAGCCCCGAGGGAGAATCAATCGTAACGATCTTCCCTGCATCCATTATCGCCACTCTGTCGCATAGCTTTTCTGCTTCCTCCATATAGTGTGTCGTAAGTATAAGGGTCGTATTTTTTGACTTGAGGTGGTTCAGTTTTTCCCAGACTGAATGCCTGCTGTGTGGATCGAGACCGGTGGTCGGCTCGTCGAGGATTAATAATTCCGGACTGTTTATCAACGCCCTGGCCAGGAGCAGCCTGTGCTTCATCCCTCCGGAAAGGTCTCTTATGTTAACATCCGCCTTCCGGCTTAACTCAACAAACTCAAGGAGTTCACGCGCAAGAGATGAAGATTCGTTTTTCATGATGTCGAAATACCTTGCATAGACGACCAGGTTTTCGAAGACCGTCAGGTCGGGATCAAGATTGTCGTCCTGCGGCATTACGCCTATTCTTGCTTTTATCCGGGCCGGATGCCTTTTCACATCCATATCAAAGACCATAACTTCTCCGGAAGTCGGAGGCATAAAACAGTAGATTATGCCCATTGCAGTCGTTTTCCCGGCGCCGTTAGGGCCGAGGAAGCCGAAGCATTCACCCATGGCAATCTCAAAGTCTATGTTATCAACAGCCCTGAGATCACCGTAATCTTTTGTCAGCCCTCTTGCGGTAACAATATTCATAAATAAATTATAACACTATGGGATGAACCAAAATGCGGCCAGGCGTGCGGATATGTCTTGACACCGAAAATTATACTGCATTATACTTCTCTTATGTTAAAGAACTGTCTGTTTATATCTGAAAAACTACTCATTGAGGCATGGCTCTTTGCGCCGTGGCCGGAAGGGGATTCTATCAGCTCTTAGCAGGCAACCCTATAGAAGAACTTAAAGGCCGCGGAATAAACACCGTGGCTTTTTTTATGTGCGCCAGGCAGGGCGCGGACTTTAAGGAGGAATATATGACGGAATTCGATCATACGAACTGGGCAAAAGCCGGGTTTGCGCGACAGTACAGGGAAAAGGCGGACATTTATATTGTCGAAAGAAGAAGAATGCTCGAAATAATGAAATCTTACTATAGACATTTCCCCGGCTGTACCGGGCGGAACCATATACTCGACCTCGGCTGCGGGGACGGTATTATTACAGACAATCTTCTGGAGATTGATGATTCAATATCCGCCACTCTGATTGACGGGTCCGGAGATATGCTGAATAACGCCAAAGAGCGTTTAAAGGGACATAAGGATATCCGTTATATCCAGGCAAGCTTCCAGGATATCCTGGAAAAAGATATCCTCCGGGAGAAATTTGATTTTATAGTTTCGTCCCTGGCCATACACCACCTGGCAATGGATGAAAAAAGGAGGCTATTCGAAAAGATTTATTCATACCTGGATCCTGAAGGGTATTTTCTGAATATCGACGTGATACTCGCCCCTGTGGAAACACTTGAACAGTGGTATCTGACGTTATGGAGGGAATGGATGGATGAGAAGCGAACAGCCGCCGGGATCGAAATGGATGATGATGATGACGTTGTCAGGAGGTTTCAGGACAATAAGGATAATAAACCTGATACGCTCAACGACCAGTTAAACGCCTTGAGGGGTTCCGGATTTAAGGATGTAGACTGTTTTTACAAATACGGCGTCTTTACTGTTTATGGCGGGAAGAGACAGGGGTGAAGCCCGGAAGAACAGGGGGCGAGGCTTGACAGGAACTCCTGTATTAAGATACATTATATATGGTAAAGGGGAGTAGCTTTTATCAGCGGATGTCGTCAATACGTCTATCGGAATAAAACAGATAGGCCGGCGCCGCTGGTTAGGTAGACCTGACAAGCAAGACCTTTGTCACGATAAAGTTATGTCGTGGCAAAGGTCTTTTTTAATTTTAGATACATTAAGGAGGTATAGAATGAACAGTTTA
>JAYWMP010000308.1:0-1976 GCA_035873255.1 Nitrospirota bacterium | reverse complement strand
CAAACTTTTCAATCTTCGCCAGGAAATAAAATTCAACGTGGCATGTCCGGAAATTCGGCCTCAACAGGTCATTTCATTATCGCGCCCTCATCCGCTGAACTTACAAGTTTTGCATACCTCGCCAGGTAGCCCCCCTTTATTTTCGGCGCCGGCCTCTTCCATCTCTTCATCCTCTTTGTTATCTCTTCCTGTGACAAACTGATGTCCAGACTTCTTCCAGGAATATCAATCTTTATCCTGTCCCCGTCTTTAACGATCGCAAGGAGGCCTCCTTCCATCGCTTCGGGCGAGACATGCCCGATACACGGACCTCTCGTCCCTCCGGAGAACCTTCCATCCGTAATAAGCGCTACGGACTCACTCAGTCCCATGCCGGCTATCGCGGAAGTGGGAGAGAGCATTTCACGCATGCCCGGCCCTCCCTTGGGGCCTTCATACCTGATTACAACTACATGGCCCGATTTTACTTTTCCGGCGAGGATGGCCTTCATCGCATCTTCCTCTGAGTTGAAAACGATCGCGGACCCTTCGAATTTCATCATCTTCCCGCTGACAGCGGACTGTTTCACTACACAGCCGCCCGGCGCCAGATTACCCTTCATTATCGCAATTCCGCCCTCTTTTTGATGAGATTTATTCAACGGCCTTATAACCTCTTCATCGTTTACAACAGCCTTATCCACAATATCGAACACCTTTTTCCCCGATACCGTGATATTGTTGTTTATTCTGTCCCTTAATCTCTTTAGTACTGCCGGTATGCCACCGGCGTAATGGAGGTCTTCGAGATAATGCACGCCTCCGGGCAGCATATCCGCAATATGAGGAGACGTTCTGCTGAGTTCGTCAAATTTATCCAGGGGCAAATTCATGCCGACATCATGAGCAATAGCAGGAATATGAAGCACTGTATTTGTCGAACCGCCCAGAGCCATATCAACACGGATGGCGTTCTCAAACGCCTTCATATTCATTATCTTTCCTGGAGTAATATTCTTCCTGACAAGCTCTACAATTCTTCTCCCACTCTCAAAGGCAATTCTCCTCTTCTCGGATGAAACTGCCAGGGCGGTAGCGCAAAACTCAAGACTCATGCCAAGCGCTTCCGTAACACACGCCATGGTGTTTGCCGTATACATGCCCTGACATGAACCGGCACCGGGACAGGCGCACAGCTCAAGCTCTCCAAGTTCTTCCTCTTTTATCAGACCTTTTTTATATTTTCCTATCGCCTCGAAAGTATCATTCACAAGTGAAAGTCTCCGTCCATGAAGGCGTCCTGATAACATCGGGCCCGCCGTGACCACTATCGACGGTATATTTATTCTTCCGGCGGCCATAAGCATTCCCGGCGTAATCTTATCGCAGTTTGTCAAAAGCACAAGCCCGTCAAGCTGATGGGCCTGGGTAATTGTTTCAACCATATCGGCTATCAGTTCCCTTGACGCGAGCGAATAGTGCATCCCTTTGTGTCCCATGGCTATTCCATCACAAACACCCGGCACACCAAAGAAAAAAGGATAACCGCCTCCCGTATGGACTCCCTTTTCTATAAATCTTTCCAGGTCTCTCATGCCGATATGACCGGGAATCAAATCAGTGAAGCTCGTAGCTACACCGATAAATGGCTTCCCCATCTCGGACTTTGAAATTCCCGTCGCATAAAGGAGTGCCCTGTGCGGAAGACGCTCAAGTCCCTCTTTTATTTTTTTGCTTCTCATGGTAACTATATCCCCCGTATCCAGAATCCGACAGCCGGGTGCAAAAAACCCGGAGTTTTATCGCCTACGGCTATCAGGTTAATTCTCTATAGTTTCTTTTTTGAAATCCCTTATCATTGCGGCCATTCTGTCTTTCTTGAACAGCTTCTCTTTCTGCAATTTTTTTCTTTCGAGCTCCTGCTCCGGCGAAAGATAAATATTTTTGTCTATGGCCGCCAGTACGCCTTCAAGACTCTTATGTTCCTCACTAAGTTT
>JAYWMP010000299.1:0-4262 GCA_035873255.1 Nitrospirota bacterium | reverse complement strand
CCTGTTTTTTCGGGCGGCAGTTTACTGGTATTTAGTATATACTATTACCAGATAATTATTAAGAATATCATTTTTATGATATATTAGTACTATGTATATTATTCCGGCAATAGATCTGAAAAACGGCCAGTGTGTCCGGTTGCGTCAGGGAAAGAAAGACAGTGCAACCGTCTACGCCAAAGATCCATCGATAGCCGCCAGGAAATGGGAAGCCCTCGGCGCAAAGATACTCCACGTCGTTGACCTGGACGGCGCTTTTACCGGCAACCAGAAAAACCTCAAGAGCATCCTTGATATAAGGATGTCGGTAAGAATGAAGATACAGGTCGGTGGTGGGATAAGGAATATAACGGCTGCGGACAGACTTCTGAAAGCCGGGATAGACCGTATAATCATCGGAACGTCGGCGATAGAAGACTCCGGGTTCATGATCGAGGCATGCGACAGATTCTCCGGGAAGATTTTCGTCGGCATCGACGCAATAGACGGAAAAGTTGCTGTCAGGGGATGGGAAACAGTAAGCACTATTGAAGCAAGGGAATTCGCAAAAAGGATTGAAACAATAGGAGTTTCAGGCATTATATACACCGACATTTCCAGAGATGGCATGCTCTCGGGCCCTAACCTGCAGGCGCTGGAGGAAATGGTTAACATCGTAAATATACCGGTAATCGCCTCGGGAGGCATTGCGACAATAGAAGACATCAAGAACCTTTTAAAGATAAAAAAACTCTGGGGCGCGATAACAGGCAAAGCTATATATTCCGGATCGCTTAACCTGAAAGAGGCGATTAAGATCGCGGAGACGGCCGGGGAGTGATCCGGCACAACATAAATCTTCCCTGCCACTTGTACCCTTAGCGGGAAACAAACCAGTATTTTGAAGCAGCGGAGCCCGCTGCTTCATGAAATGTCAGAGAGACTGCTTTTATTCACTATGCTTTGACGGATTTAAAAAAACTGATTCAGGTATTTCAGAAAGGCTGATACAGATGACCGACTCAAGCCGTACCCATAACATATTCCTTATACGGAGCACCAGGTGTTTGCAAAAAGGATAATACCGTGTCTTGACGTAAAAGACGGTCGCGTAGTAAAAGGGGTGAGTTTCGTGAACCTGCGGGACGCTGGAGACCCGGTGGAGAACGCGAAATTCTATGATGAACAGGGAGCTGACGAACTTATATTCCTTGATATTACCGCATCCCATGAAAAGAGGAAGATAATCCTGGACATTGTTATGAGAACCGCGGAAGACGTATTCATGCCGCTTACTGTTGGGGGAGGAATCAAGACCCTCGATGATATAAGAGATCTTCTCAACGCCGGATGCGACAAGGTTTCGATCAATACAACCGCTGTAAAAGACCCGTATTTTATAAGCAGGGCCGCCGCCAAGTTCGGAAGTCAGTGCATTGTGGTAGCTGTTGACGCAAAAAGGGCTGTCGCCGACATGTCCGACGCAACGGGAGAAGACTGGGCCGATGACCCGTCACTCAGGGATGTCCGCCTTGAACCGTCCGCTGAAGGATTAAGATGGGCGATCTCGACACACGGCGGAAGAAAGATGAAGCTCATAGACGCCGTTAAATGGGCGAAAAAAATGGAAGAACTTGGAGCTGGGGAGATAATGTTAACCAGTATGGACAAGGACGGGACTAAAGACGGATATGATATAGAGTTAACACGAACCATATCAGAGACTGTCTCTATCCCCGTGATCGCGTCAGGCGGCGCAGGCACTCTGCATCATTTATATGAAGCCCTTGCCGAAGGCAGGGCGGATGCCGTACTGGCCGCTTCCATCTTCCACTTCAGGGAGTTTACAGTTAAAGAGGCCAAAGAATATCTCAGGTCAAAAGGGATTTCTGTCAGACTTTAGATACCGGCGATAATTTGACTGCCGGAACCTGAAGGCGCCGGCCTTTCTTTATCTCTCTTCGCAATCCTGTGATATTCTATAATAATGTCATCCGCCGGATAGACTTTAATGTTTGCGGAGCCTTTCCCGTCAAAGACGCTTACAGTCACCTGACCGATACCCTTTGCGTCCGAATACCTGGCGCATATTGAGGCGGCGGTTCTTATGGTCTCCTCCGGCGCATCTCCTATGATAAGAGTAACCGGGCCGGCATAGCCCTCAACCCTCAAGCGGACCCCTTTATCGGACAACAGTTTCAGTAACGCCTCGTTTTCATGCTTATCCCGTCCGACGATTATTTTGCAGTCAGGGGACAATCTGAAATGTCTCCCCAGTCTGAGCAACGCAAGGTCTTCAATCGAAATATTCTTATCATGTTCAAGGAGTTCCCTCAACCTGTATGAATAATTGGGGTCTGTCAACAGGCAGCCCCCCGCGGGCGCGGGGTAATCCGTCAGGCCGAATTCATCGGCAAGCGCCATCTGGGGCTTTCTTGAACGACCGCTGAAGTCATACAGCAGTTCCCTGTCAACAAGGCCCTTCTCCTCAGCCTGTGTCGGTTTCATCAGTTTAGCGCTCAGTGGCCTCAGGACATAACCCTTAAGTCCTGCCTCCCTGTCGATTATGTTAAGGGCATCCCTTCTCTGGCTCATGGGTCGCTGTCCCAGCACCTCTCCGGTTATAATGAATTCAGCGCCGGACATCCGCATGAACTCCCCGGCTTCCCTGAGCATAAGAATCCTGCAGTCCATGCAGGGGTTCATATTTTTTCCATGACCGAACCTGGGGTTCTTCACTATCTCGATGAATTTATCCGCAAGGTGGCAGAGCTTTACTTCAAAACCGAATTTTTCGGCAGCGGAAAAAGGGTCTTTCGAACATGAAGACTTGTCGGAGATATCACAGCCGAAATGGGTCAGGAATGTGACGGCCTTCACCTCAATACCCTGTCTTAAAACAGCCAGAATAGCGAGTGTGCTGTCAAGTCCGCCCGAATATAACGCAACCGCCCTGGTCATGTCCGGTTAAACGATTCCAGTATCTGATCATCGGTTGTCACTGCCGTGCCCACTTCCGCAACAACGATCCCCGCCGCGTGGTTCGCAATTACCGCCGCCTTTTCCAGCCCAGCCCCTGATGCATGGGCAAGGGTAATGGCCGATATAACCGTATCCCCCGCGCCGGTAACATCATAGACTTTTTTGGCGACTGTCGGAATATGGACAACCTTCTTCTTTTCAAAGAGGCTCATCCCCTGTTCGCCCCTTGTAATCAGCACCGCGCCGCCGGCAAGTTTTTTCATCAGCGTCCTTCCAGCATCGAGCAGCGTCTTTTCGTCCTTTATCTCGATGTTGGCGCCGCTTGACGCCTCCGCCAGGTTGGGGGTTATCAATGATACGCCTTTATAATAATTAAAATGTCCGACCTTTGGATCAACGGCGACGAACTTCTTTTCAGCCTTTGAAATATTCAGAATGCCCTTTATAAATCCGGCTGAAACCATGCCCTTTTTATAGTCGGATATTATTATTGCGTCGTACCTGGGTATAACAGACTTTATATAATTCAGAATCTCTTTCAATCTCTTTCCGTCGATGTAATTGCTGTCTTCCCTGTCGAACCTGACAACCTGCTGGTTGTGCGCGATAACCCGGGTCTTTACGGTCGTAGGCCTTTCCGAGACGAATATGCCGCTGCAGTCTACGCCCTTCCGTTCAAGCATCTGAACAAGCGCTCCGCCGGCGGGATCTTTTCCGTTCATGCCGATAACCGTGGCATGTCCCCCGAGAGAGACTATATTATGCGCGACATTTGCCGCGCCTCCCAGCATAAAACTCTCCCTTGTAACCTCAACGACAGGAACAGGGGCCTCGGGAGAGATCCTCTCCACCTTTCCCCATATATAATGGTCAAGGATCAGGTCCCCTATAACCAGCATATTAATATTCCTGAATCCTCTGATAATCTCCTGAAAATCCATATCCATAGTATACTAATATAACCTACTACAGCTCCAAATTTAAATATTTCCGGTTGGATTAGCTTGAATATCAGCCGGTATTATTCATAAAAACCGGGCGGAAGCGATGAAAAATCCCCCCTCTGCTCACTGCGCAGAGGCGTTATTCATCCCTGGACCTGAAAAACTGTTTCGCCTGGACCTTCCCGTTTAAAAACTGGATGGTAATTACAACCCCATCGCCCGTCCACTTTGATGAGGTCCCGGATATACCGCCTATCGTAATACTTGATGACTCTGTCGGCGGGCCAAGTATTTCTTTCACTTCTTCCTGCGTCATACCTGTCCGGATTTTATCAAAATTGTCCTGGTTCAGTCTGA
>JAYWMP010000298.1:0-5485 GCA_035873255.1 Nitrospirota bacterium | reverse complement strand
TTAAAAGACAAAAACAGGCAGATAAACCTCGACCCGGGCTACATGACACTCGCGAAAATAGTTCTCGCGTCCACAAAGAATTATTCCCACAGAATCAACATAGGACAGGGCATATACGCCGAACTCACGTTATTATACAGAGACAATCAGTTTAATCCCCTGCCCTATACCTACAACGACTACAAGGACGAAAAATTTCTGACTGTCTTCAGGGAGGCCAGGAGAATCCTTAAAAGCGCCAACCTGCTGTTCTTCGAACGGGTTTAAAATTGCTCCTGGCGACTGCGCGGAAAGCAAAGCCAACTGACGACTATTATAAAATCCCCCTTTACTAAAGTGGGAGACTATTTGCTACTGGCCTGACTTCAACCGCTCTCTTTCACTATGAGCTATAAGTTCAGAATATAATGTTTTAAAGCAGCGCTAAATTATCCCTGTGAATAACCTCGTCGGAATACTTGTAACCAAGTATTTTCTCTATTTCGGACGTCTTATGCCCCCTGATTTTATTTATGTCGTGCGCGGAGTAATTACTGAGGCCTTTTGCTATGCGATTTCCTTCAGCATCCAGGCAGGACACGGAATCTCCTACGTCAAAATTTCCTTCAACCGAGATAATCCCCGAGGGCAACAGACTCCCGCCCTTCTCTACTATCGCTCTGGCCGCGCCGTTGTCGAGCTTAACCGTTCCCCTGGAACGGGCGCTGTACGTAAGCCATCCCTTTCTTTTTGAAAGCCTGCTTTTGGCGGGGCTGAATAACGTTCCATGCTGTCCGCCCTGGACCGTTTCAGAAAGAATCCCCTTCTTTTTTCCGCTGATTATGTTCACCTGTATCCCATGAGACGTGGCAATCCCGGCAGCAATGACTTTTGTGTACATCCCACCCGAACCGACAGAGCTTCCGGCACTGCCGGCCATCTTCTCGATAGCAGTAGTGATTTCTTCCACATACCGGACCAGCCCGGCTTTTGCGTTGATTCCCGGGTCCTGGCTGTAAAGACCCTCAACGTCAGATAATATTATGAGCCTGTCGGCCTCCACGAGAATGGACACAAGCGACGCCAGGTTGTCATTATCGCCAAATTTTATCTCATCGGTAGATACGGTGTCGTTTTCGTTTATTATCGGAATTATGCCGTATGACAGAAGTGTCAACAATGTGTTCTTTGTGTTTATATATCTTTTTCTGTCGGAAAAATCTTCTTTAGTGATTAAAACCTGCGCGACTTTCCTGCCGAATTCAGCGAATCCTCTTTCGTAGGCCCACATGAGGCTGCTCTGACCTATAGCAGCGGCCGCCTGCTTAAGTCTTATGTCCGCCGGCTTTGATTTTAGCCCAAGCTTTTTTATTCCAGCGGCTATTGCTCCGGATGATACCACTACAACATCGTAGCTTAGGGCTATGAGCTCAGAGATGTCCCAGCATAAACTGTTGATCCTGTTGACATCAAGGCCCGTCCGCCCGTTAGCAAGAATATTGCTACCGATTTTAACAACCAGCCTTTTCATCCTTTTTTTCCTCTAATACACGCTTAAGATAATATAAAAGATCATTTACCCCTTCGCCCGTCACTGACGATAGCCGGAAAAGTTTCATTTTTTTAGTGTCGCAATATTCCGCCAGCATGTCAAGCCTGGCTCTGTCCGTCGCAATATCAATCTTTGTTGCGACTACCGCCTGGACCTTCATTGTCAATTCGGCGCTGTACTTTTTTAGCTCGTTGGTTATCTTTTCGTACTGTTCAACAGGATTGCCATCAGCCATATCCGATACATCGATCAGATGAAGCAATATACCCGAGCGTTCAATATGTCTTAAAAACTGAAAGCCAAGACCGGCGCCTTTATGCGCGCCCTCAATCAATCCGGGAATATCCGCTACCACAAAACGACCGTCATCAACCTTTACAACACCGAGTTTAGGGGCAAGCGTGGTAAACGGATAATCCGCTATTTTGGGCTTTGCAGAGGAAATAACGGATATCAGGGTTGACTTGCCAGCATTTGGAAGGCCTACAAGCCCAACATCCGCCAGCAGCTTCAGTTCCAGAATAAGCCATTGCTCCTCTGCTTCCTCTCCCGGTTGAGCATACATCGGCGCCTGTCTTGTCGGCGTGGCAAAGTGCGAATTTCCCTGCCCTCCCCTGCCGCCATTGACCGCGATGTAAAAATCTCCGTCCTTAACAAGGTCCGCGACTATCTCGTCTGTATCCACGAACTTTATCAACGTGCCGACCGGAACCGGGATAACCAGATCTTCTCCGTCTTTACCGTACATCTTTTTGCCTCTGCCCGCCTGACCATTTTCCGCCTTGTATTCGCGTTTATACCTGAAGTCAAGAAGCGTGCTCATCTGGCTGGTTGCTTTAAGGATAACGCTCCCGCCTTTACCGCCATCGCCACCGTCCGGGCCGCCTCTGGGAACAAATTTCTCTCTCCGGAAGCTTACGCACCCCTTGCCGCCTCTGCCGCTTTTGACATATATTTTTGCGTAATCTGTAAAATGCATGGTAAATTATCAGTTTAAGACAATAAAAAAAGGCAGATTATAAATCTGCCCCTGATTGCCATATTTATAAATTTAGTTATCCCTGTGTGACCGGACTCACGCTTATTTTTAGCCTGTTTCTGTCTTTTCTTTCGAAATTGACAATTCCATCAGCCACTGCAAACAGGGTATCGTCCGAACCCTTTTTGACATTATTGCCGGGATGAAATTTAGTGCCCCTTTGGCGTACCAGTATATTGCCGGACTTTACAAATTGACCGCCATACTTTTTTATGCCAAGACGTTGCGCTTCACTATCGCGTCCGTTTCTTGAACTTCCAACCCCTTTTTTATGCGCCATGCTATCCTCCGTAAACTATATCTTTTATCTTCAGCACCGTGTAGTCCTGCCTGTGTCCCTTCAGCCTCCTGTAACCTTTTCTGGGCTTTTGTTTGAAGACAAGGGTTTTCGCGGATCTTACATCTCCCTCCACTTCGGCTTTTACCGAAGCATTTTCTATATAAGGATTACCCAGGAAAATTTCATCGTCCTTTGAGACCAGGAGAACCTTATCGAAACTTATCTCTTTTTCACTTCCGGTTGCAAGCTTGTGAACCTTTACCGTATCTCCGGCAGAGACTTTGTGCTGTTGCCCGCCGGCTTCAATGACTGCATACATTATATATCACCTCCAAATAGATATTAGAAACTATAACATAGCGAAAAGTCAACTGACAAGGAAAACATCGCCCGACATTATAACCTTGTTGAAACAATTTAGAGTCTGTACATAAAGTCAGTCTCTCTATCTGTCATTCCGGCAGTCCTTAAGCCGGTCGACGCGACTCTCGCGAGGACTTAAATCGAGAATCCAGTCTTTTTAACAGGTTCTGGATGCCCGATAAAGACCCCCGATCGGAGTCGAGGGCAGGCTTCGGGCATGACAAAAATAAAAAATGGCAATTTATGGATAGAAACTATTCAGGCAAAATAGTTTTAACAATTGACACATATAGTTTTTATTTGTTATTTTTGCTTAATGAAAAGACATCACGCTCTCCTGTTTTTTAATTTATTGTCGGTCTTTTTAATATCCGGCATCGCCAGTGCTTTTGATATCACGGGCCTTCAGCCGATCGCTCCGAATGGAATATTTTCGACCTTCAGTGCGGAGAGTATTCCAAAAAACAAATTAGCTTTTGAGACAGGCATAGAGATATCGGGGGAACCCGATTTCAACAGATTTTACCTGAAAGGGGCATACGGCATTTCAGATTCCCTCGAATTCCTTATTATGGCCCCTTATATCACCAATTTTTTAGACCAGTACGACGGTATGGAAGATATTTCGCTGGGATTCAAACATCGTTTCTATGACGGAGGCAGGTACGGCCCTGACCTTGCTTATCTTGTCAACGCCTCCATCCCTTCGGGCGGAGATGAGTTCAGCACGGACGGAAGATTCGGGCTGGGTCTTATTTTAACAAAAAGAATAGGTCCCTTTAAGGGACATATGAATCTTTTTTACGAAAAACCAGGCACTGGAAGACTTAATGACGAGGTTTCATTCCTGGGCGGAATTGAATTTTCCGCTGCTCATAATTTCAAACTGCTCAGCGAAATTCTGGCCAAAAAAAGCCATTATTCCCGCGAATATAACCAGGTAGAGGCCAGATTCGGGTACAGGATAAAAACCACCGATTATATCCATACTACAATCGGCATCGGCTTTGATCTTAAAAACAGAAGTCCTGAATACAGAATAATGTTATCCGTGAGCTTTGTCCCCCCAGGCAAGGCAAAACAGATCAGGAAGGTTTATGAAAAAGAATGAGTCAGGAAGGAACTGATTTATGTTCGATCTGGGATTTCAGGAATTAATAGTAATTTTTTTGATCGCGCTTTTAGTCGTCGGTCCGAAAAAACTGCCTGAACTCGCCAGGACGATGGGAAAATGGTTTGGCGAGATAAGGAGAAACCTCCAGAATGTAAAAGACCAGATAGAGACAGAGTTTAATGAAGGAGACACCCCCCCTGCTGAAACCGCCGATGCAAATGACCTGCCGCCGGACGAAGAAGAACCCGCTGAGAACGGGGAGCTTAATGGAGGAGACACCCCTCCCGTTGAAACCGCCGATGCAAATGACCTGCCGCCGGACGAAGAAGAACCCGCTAAAAACAACTCCGGTTCCGCTAAGAAAGAGGAAAAAGCTTAAGTGAAAGAATCAAAAATGGCCTTGACGGAGCATCTTTCCGAACTGCGCAAAAGGATATTCATAACTCTGATATTCATTTTCATCGCATTTATCATAACATTTCACTTCTCGGAAGAGATTCTAAAGTTTTTACTGTTTCCTCTTAATTCCGAACTACAGCTCAGCCTCAAAAAACCATATTTTCATTTAGCAAAGAAACTACATCAGGTGAAACTGGTCTTCCTTGCGCCCGCTGAAGCATTCTGGATGCATATCAAGATTGCATTTGTTGCTTCATTTATTGTTTCCCTCCCTGTCATATTTCATCATATATGGCGTTTTATCACGCCCGGTCTTCTGCAAAAAGAGAAGAAATACTTTCTTCCTTTTTTAATATCCGCCACCGCGCTATTTATGATAGGGGCCGCATTCTGTTTTATGGTGGTGCTGCCTTTCACAATGGGTTTTCTTCTTAACTATAAGACAGAAAATCTCGAAGCAATGATATCCATCGGCAATTACGTTGACTTCTGCCTGAAATTCATCCTGGCGTTTGGAGCAGTCTTTGAGCTGCCGCTTATAATCGTTTTCCTGACAAAATACGGCGTGGTTTCACCGGAAATGCTGGCAAAACAGAGAAAATATGCCGTCCTGGGTGCTTTCATCGCCGCCGCAATCCTGACACCTACTCCGGACGCTTTTAACCAGACGTTAATGGCCTTCCCTATAATAATTCTGTATGAAATTGGTATAATATTATCGAAGTTCATATACAGGAAAAAGAAAAATGACGGGAGTTA
>JAYWMP010000230.1:0-8126 GCA_035873255.1 Nitrospirota bacterium | reverse complement strand
ACATCTCACTAAGGTATTATGATAAGAAAGACAACAAGAAAGCCAAAAAGACAGAGGAATAAAAATTGAAAGACTATTATAAAATACTGGGAACAGACAAGAAGGCTTCACCGGATGAGATCAAAAAGGCTTACAGGAAACTCGCGCGCAAATATCACCCCGATCTGAATCCCGGAGACAAAAACGCCGAGCATAAGTTCAAGAAAATAAATGAGGCGTATGAAGTTTTAGGCAACAAAAAAAAGAAGGAAGAATATGATCAGTTCGGCGGGTCACCGCATGAGACCGGCGGCCCGGGCTTTGATTTCAGGACCCAGACAGCCGGCGAGAGGTTTGATTTCGGCGGCTTTGGAGATATCTTTTCCGACACCTTCAACGTCAAAAGTGAAAGTGTTGATTTACGCGGACCGGACCTTGTTATGAGCCTGGATCTCACTCTCGAGGAGGCCTATTCAGGAGTAACCAGGCCGATAACATTCAAACGGGACGTCTCCTGTCGTGCCTGTAACGGAACGGGGGCCGAAGCCTCCACCCAGTGTGACAAGTGCAAAGGCACCGGAAAGGTTACTGCTTCAAAGGGGTTTTTCAGAATGTCCCAGTACTGCAGCGCATGCGGGGGAACAGGCGTCAGGATAACAAAAACATGCAAAGAATGCAGGGGGGCCGGGAAAATCTTCAAGACAGAAAACATCAAGGTGAAGATACCCGCCGGAGTTGATTCCGGGTCCAGGGTCAGGATAAGGGGAATGGGCGGAGCCGGACAGGGCAACGGACCTGCCGGTGACCTCCAGATAGAAATTCATGTTAAAAAACACCCGCTTTTCACAAGAAAAGGGAACGATCTCTATATCGATGTCCCCGTAACTTTTGACGAGGCGGTTCTGGGAGCAAAAATTGACGTGCCGACAATCAACGCAGTAACTACCATGACTCTGCCGGCCGGCACCCAGAGCGGTCAGAAATTCAAACTTAGCGGCAAGGGTTTTCCTTCTTCAAAAACAGGAAAAAAGGGCGACCAGTACGTAAACATCAAAATTGTCGTGCCGAAGAACATACCGGAGAAGGCTGTAGCCGCTATTAAAGAAATCGGGGCGCTCTACGGGGAATCACCGAGGAAGGGGATGGTGAAGAGATAATGAACAGGCATGACAAAGACCAGCCACTATACTTGATCAGCATCGTATGCGAGATGCTTAATGTTCATCCTCAGACATTGAGGATGTATGAGAAGGAAGGGCTTATCAGTCCCCGGAGGACGAACAGGCAGAGACTTTATTCGGACAGCGATGTCGAAAGATTAAACCTGATCCTGCAACTCACAAGAGAGCTGGGGGTAAATAAAGCCGGAGTGGACATTATACTAAGGATGAGGCACAAGCTGGAAGTTCTGCAGAGGGAGATGGAAGAAATCATGGAGCTCCTTGCAAATGATGTAAAGAGAGACTTACGGAAGAGATTGAGGAGAGAACTCGAAGAAGAAGAATAAGGAGGGATTTATGGATAAATTTACTATAAAAAGCCAGGAAGCAATACAGAACGCGCAGAAGATTGCGGAGAGCAAAGGACATCAACAGATTGATGTCGAGCATCTTTTCCGGGCGATACTGGATGACGAGGGCGGCATCGCATCACAAATACTCAGGATAGCAGGCATTAATGTCGATGTCCTGCGGAGGGATATTGATGAAGACCTCAACAAACTCCCGAAGGTGCTCAGTGCGACACCCGTCGGCCAGATTTACATATCACCCCGGCTGAAAAAGGTCTTTGAAGACGCGATGAAAGAGGCGGAACGCCTCAACGATGAGTATGTGAGCGTTGAACACCTTCTTCTGGCCATATTACCGTCCGGCGGAGCGTCAGCTGACCTGCTCAAAAAATACGGGGCCGACCACAATACATTACTTGCCGCGATGAGGGAGATCCGGGGCACACATAATGTGACCGATCCTAACCCCGAGACAAAGTATCAGGCGCTCAAAAAATTCAGCAGGGACCTGACCGAACTTGCCGCCAAGGGAAAGCTCGACCCTGTGATAGGCAGGGATGAAGAGATCCGGCGAATCGTCCAGGTCCTCTCCAGAAGAACCAAGAACAATCCTGTTGTGATCGGTGAACCGGGAGTCGGTAAGACAGCGATAGCTGAAGGGCTGGCGCAGCGGATAATCGCCGGAGACGTACCCGAAAGCCTTAAAGAGAAAAAAGTCGTCGCCCTCGATATGGGCGCGTTAATCGCCGGAGCGAAATTCAGGGGGGAGTTCGAGGACAGGCTCAAGGCGGTGCTGAAGGAGATCGAAGACGCCGCCGGCTCGATCATCCTCTTCATCGACGAGATGCATACGCTCGTCGGGGCCGGTGCTGCCGAAGGCGCGATCGATGCCTCAAACATGCTCAAGCCGGCGCTGGCAAGGGGGGAATTGAGATGTATCGGCGCCACAACCCTCGGCGAATACAGAAAATATATCGAGAAAGACCCGGCGCTGGAAAGAAGGTTCCAGCCTGTCATGATCAAGGAGCCCAGTGTTGAGGATACGGTCTCAATACTGCGTGGATTAAAAGAAAAGTATGAAGTGCATCACGGTGTCAGGATAAAGGACGCGGCGCTCATATCCGCGGCTGTTTTATCACACAGGTATATATCGGACAGGTTTCTCCCTGACAAGGCAATAGACCTGATAGACGAAGCCGCGTCAAAAATCAGGATGGAGATAGACAGCATGCCTGTCGAACTGGACGAGATGGAGCGAAAGCTGAGACAGCTTGAAATCGAAAAACAGGCTGTAATGAAAGAAAGCTCGGAGGTCTCAACCAGCAAACTTGAAAAGATAAACAAAGAGATGTCCGAACTGCAGATCATAAGAGATGAACTCAAGGCCCATTGGATGCATGAAAAAGAGATAATCACAAAGATCCATAATTACAAGACCGAGATCGAAAAGACCAAAATTGAATCTGAACAGGCGGAACGCCAGGGCGACCTGACCAAAGCCGCTGAACTCAAGTATGGAAAGCTGCTGGAACTGCAGAAGGCGCTCGATGAAGAAAACGCCAGACTGGCCAGGGCGCAGGAAAAGAGGACACTGCTGAAGCAGGAGGTCGATGAAGAAGATATCGCGGAAATCGTATCTAAATGGACCGGCATCCCCGTATCCAAAATGCTTGAAGGAGAGGCCCGGAAATTACTCCACATGGAGGAAAGACTGAGGATGAGGGTCGTAGGACAGGATGAGGCGATCGAGGCGGTCTCAAATGCCGTCAGACGGGCGCGGGCAGGAATTCAGGACCCGAACAGGCCTATCGGATCATTTATCTTCCTGGGCCCCACCGGCGTCGGAAAGACAGAGCTGACACGGGCGCTTGCTGAATTCATGTTTGATGACGAATCAGCAATGATCCGGATCGACATGTCCGAATATCAGGAACGCCATACGGTGTCCAGACTGATCGGAGCACCCCCAGGTTATGTCGGATATGAAGAAGGTGGTCAGTTGACCGAAGCCGTGCGGAGGAGGCCGTATTCAGTCGTTCTATTTGACGAGGTCGAGAAGGCCCATCCGGAGGTCTTTAATTTACTGCTGCAGCTGCTTGATGACGGGAGGCTCACCGACAGCCACGGCAAGACAGTGGACTTCAGAAATACGATCGTCGTAATGACATCAAATATAGGCAGCGTGCATATCCAGAATATGCTTGCTGAAAAAGAAAAAGCCCCGGAGGCTTACTGGGCGATTAATGCCATGGAGCGAATTCGGGACAAAGTCATGGATGAACTCAGGGAGTTCTTCCGTCCGGAGTTTCTCAACAGGGTTGACGAGGTGATCATCTTCAATCCTCTTACAAAGGAACTTCTGAAACAGATCGTGGATATACAACTGGTGAGTATGAAGAGATACATAAAAGAGAAAAATATCGATATAGGTCTTACGGACAGGGCCAGGGAATACTTCACGGAAGCAGGTTTTGATCCCGTATATGGCGCACGGCCTCTGAAAAGGATTCTGCAGAAAATGATCCTGAATGAGCTGGCCCGCAAAATCCTCGACGGCTCATTGCAGGAAGGTGACTTTGTAGAGATTGATTATGTCGACGGTAAGATAGTTTTCAGCAGGGCGTTAGCCGCTGAAATAATTTAATGGTCCCTGCCGAACCCATACGGGTGAGGCAGGACTTTATCAAGGCCTGTCCTGGGCAGGCAAATTTCAAAAAAGGAGGTCTGGACATGACACTAATGAAATTGAGTCCGATAAGGGAACTTGAAGAGATGAGAAGAGATCTTGACAAGCTTTTCGGGGACGTTGCGGAGCCGATAAACAGAAGGCTCTTCCGGCCGAAACAACTGGAGCCCGGCGTGTTCTTTCCGAATGTAGACGTGTTCGACAAAAATGGCGACATTGTGGTCAAGGCCGATCTTCCAGGGGTTGAGAAGGAAGATATTGACCTTGCAATCTCAGATGATACCCTGACGATAAAAGGGGAATTCAAAAAAGAAGAGGAGGTCAGGGAAGAAGACTTCTATTCCTGTGAAAGAAGCCGCGGGGCCTTTAGCAGGACAGTGCAACTCCCGGTGGAGATCGACAGTACAAAAGCAAAGGCCGAATACAAAAACGGCGTGCTCGAAATAACGCTGCCGGTTAAGGAGGAGTCCAAACAGAAGACTATCAAAATCGATGTGACGTAATTCGGGAAATAAAGGCGGGGGGCGGCAACGCCCCTGCCTGAATATCTGAAAAGGCTATTTTGTTTCTCCACGGACCGGCTTCAGGTGCTCATCGGTCTTCCAGTCTTTTGAGGCTATCCAGAATGCGACAATAATCGTAATCAGTATCCAGTCCCTGCCTATAAGTATAATCGAGGCCCATGTATAGCCGCTGTAAGGCTTGCTCAGTTCATTGTAAAGGTCTCCCACAAGAATTACACCCAGCACCAGCGGGATAAAATATTTTATCAGCAGGTTCCACCATGTCCCGAGTTTGAAGGAAGACACCCTGTTTATATGTTTCCTGAGTATATCAAGCCTGAAAAACCATCCTACGAGTATGCACTCAAATACACCGACGACTACCAGTCCGTAGTGCGTCAGAAAGTGGTCCACGATATCAAGCCAGTGTATGCCGGCGTTAGTGGCGAATATAATCGAACCAGCAAACCCGATGCAGCATACCGCCGTCACAACAGATTTCCTGTTGAAACCGAACTTGTCGACAATCGCGGAAGTAAAGGCCTCAATTATTGAGATGGATGACGATAAACCGGCCACAAACAGACTCAGAAAGAATATTGCCCCGAATATATTGCCACCAGGCATGAGGCTGACCGCTTTTGGATAGGCAATAAAGGCCAGTCCAATGCTCTCTCTGACCACCTCATCTATCGGTAGCTGCTGTGATACCGCCATGAACCCAAGGACAGAGAAAACGGCAAACCCCGCGAAGAGGGAGAAGCCGCTGTTCAGAGCAGCGGTGAGCAGGGCATACTTTGTAATATTCGCCTTTGCAGGAAGATAGCTTGCATAAGCAATCATTATGCCGAATCCAAGGCTGAGCGTAAAAAATATCTGACTGTATGCATCTATCCAGACAGCCGGGCTTGACAGCTGCGAAAAGTCAGGCGAAAGATACGCCCTGATGCCCGTCATTGCTCCCTCAAGCGACAGGGACCAGAATACGAGCACGGCGGTAAGAACAAAAAGCGTGGGCATGAATATCCTGTTGGCAAGCTCAATCCCCTTCTGAATGCCCCTGTATATTATCAGCCAGTTTAAAAACCATACGACAATAAGACCGATAAGGATAGGGGACCTTACATTGCCTATATCCGAAGGTGCATCACTCATCGCGAGAAAATCCTGGAAGAAGAAGGTATTCGGATCGTCCCCCCAGCCGAGATTGAAAGACAGCATAAAGAAATTAAGACACCAGGAGATGATCACCGAGTAATAAAGCTCTATGCCGAACATCACAAACGTAACAGCCCACCATCCGAGCCATTCCCAGTTGCGCCGGATTTTAGCGTATGCCAGCGGGGCGGAGCCGACGCGTTCATGCCCGATACCGAATTCGAGTATGAGGAGAGGAATGCCTGCGGTCATAAGCGCGATTATGTAAGGGATAAGGAAAGCACCGCCGCCGTGACTATAAGCCATATAGCTGAATCTCCAGATATTACCAAGCCCTATAGCAGAGCCGACTGCGGCGAGAAGAAAGCCCGTCTGGCTTTTCCACTGTTCCCTTTTCATACCATCAACCTCCGATTCCTGGTGATTTCATTATTATAAAACCCAATTAATATAACAGTCAGGAGAGCAATTATCAATAGAATAACTGTATCCGCGGCATTTTCCCTTGGACCCGGATTAATCCCGGAACTTCATATTGTCTTTGTATAAACAGGCAAAGAGACCGTGAATTTCGCGCCCTCCCCTTCCCTGCTCCGAACATCTATCCTGCCATTGTGGCTCTGTATTATTTTGTAACTGATCGAAAGACCGAGGCCGGTCCCTTTATTTCTTTTTGTCGTAAAATATGGTTCAAAAATTCGGGGCAATACATCATCCGGGATGCCGCAACCATTGTCCCCGATTTCAACGAAGACACCGGCATCATTTTTACCGGTGGTTATACTGACTTTACCCCCGTCCCAAGACAATGAGGAGACAGCATTATTGATGATATTAAGAAAGACCTGCTTAAGCTGATTTGGGTCTCCCATAATTAAAGGCAGGTCGGAATATTGCTCAATCACCTTAATCCCGGCGTCCCTGATCCTCGGATCAATGAGAGAGACGGTCTCCCTGAGCAGGCTGTTTATGTCCACTTCCGTTATCTTAAGTGGTTTTTTTCTCGAAAACTCAAGAAGTTGCTGCACAATGTCCCGCGCCCGTATCGATTCCTTCTCGATTATATCAATGTCCTTCATAATAATTTCAATGTCGGTCTCATCTTTAGCCAGCTCCGCGTAGCCCATTATACTCGTCAGGGGATTGTTTATTTCATGAGCAACATTTGAAGCAAGTTCGCCCACCGCCGCAAGCTTCGCAGCCTGAAGGAGCTGTTCCTGTGTCTCCTTCAGTTCCTGCATCCGTGCCTTCATATCTTCATAGAGCTTAATATTTTCGATCGCCACAGAGACATTATTCGAGATGATACCGATTAATCTGTATGACTCCTCGGTAAACCCACCTCCATGTTTATTAGCCAGGCGGATCACTCCGGTCAGTTCGCCTTTCTGCATTACCCAGCCCAGCATGATATTGCGGATGCCTATGTTATTGTCCCCCAGCAGCCCGACCGGTATCTCTTCTCTCCGGAGATTATTGATAATCAGCGGTCTGTTCCTGCTGGACAGATATAGCTTCAGGAGATCGTCTTTACGCATCTTTATGGAATTAATCTGCTCTTCATTGAGACCGGAAGCCGGGTGCTTATGTTCGTAATATTCCGAATCGTTATCAAGAAGCATGAGGCCGCACTGTTCCACATCTATAAATTCCGTCATACCGAATGAGACTTCCCGGATAATCTCCGCTATGCTCGACGCGGAGTAAAGAGGGAGCGTCATCCTGTAAAGCCCGGACAGCCTGTTCATATGCATCACGATCCGTTCATTGCTCTCCCTGAGTGAAAGACTCATTTCATTGAAAGAGGCCGCAAGCTCCCCGAATTCCGTAAGATCATAATAATCAGTCGTGGAGCCAAAGTCCCCTTCAGCGATTTTTCTTGATTGTGCTATTAATTCCCTCACGGGCCGGGTGATACTCCTGGTAAGGGTGACCGCTATCCACAACCCGATCAGAAATGCCAGAAAAAGCGTAAATATGAGTATCCGTTGCGCGTTTCTGATATCAGCTATCGCCTTACGGGTCCTCTTCTGGAGTGTCTGATTCGCGATTAACGCCATTTCGGACGTGATATCCAGCAATTTCGTGCCGACATTATAAGTCTCCTTTCTGAGGGACTTTATCATTTCTCCGTTCGCGGATGCTGTGATGTAATAACTCAATGAAGTCTTAAACCTGTCCACCTGGACCTTGATCTCTTTCAGTTTATTGTTTATTTCAGGGGAGTGGTGACATTCCACGCATTTATTTACGGCGTCATCAAGGTCTCCGACGTTCGAGACAATCTTGT
>JAYWMP010000191.1:0-4946 GCA_035873255.1 Nitrospirota bacterium | reverse complement strand
AAGAGGATACCGAATGTCCCAAATGCTCGTCAAAGACAGTAAAAAAATTAATGTCTTCGTTCGGCTGCTCTTCAGGTTTTAATTCGCGTATTTCTTCCTCCACGCCTTCGGGTGGTTTTAGCGGAGGTGGGTGAGGCATCTCTTCATGCTGACCAGTTAGGTCGGTCCGGATAAGAGGTTTTTATAAAAAGTCTTGACTTTTTCATCAGGTAACAATACAATTTTTCAAACGACGTGCAAGAGGTGAAGAATGTCGCATAAACTATTACTGGCAGATGACAGCATCACAATACAAAAAGTAGTTGAACTGGTCCTCGCGGAAGAAGACTTTGAGATAAAATCTGTGAATAACGGTGAGGAAGCTCTCAATGTAATAGATTCATTCAAGCCGGACATAGTTCTTGCCGACATAGAAATGCCGGTTTTAAACGGTTATCAGCTCTGTGAAAAATTGAAAAGCAACCCCGAAACTTCCAACATCCCGGTCATATTACTGGCGGGGGCTTTTGCGCCTATAGATGAAGATCTTGCGACGAAGGCAGGCGCGGATGATTCCCTGATAAAACCGTTTGAGTCGCAGGAATTGATAAGCAAAATAAACGCGGGTGTTACGATGTCACTGGAAAACAGGAAAACTGTTGAGCCCGGAGTGGCTGCGGAAGAAGTCCTGGCGTTCGCGGAAGAGGCGGCGTTCGGTGCTGAAACGGGGCCGGACGCGGAAGTCCTTGAGTCTGTCGGCCAGGAAGAAGACCTGTGGGTCATGGAGGACCTGACTGAATCCACTGAAGATCTGGCCGCGATAGCTGGGGAATTAGGAGTTGAAATGCATCCGGAGATGACAGCGGAGGAAACTGCCGGTGAACCTGAACCGGCGGCTGAAAAAACGTATGACCCGCCTGAAATAACAGTGCCCTCAAAAGAAGAATTTCTTGAGAAATTCGAAAAGTCGGTTGATGATAAAGTCTCCTCTTTTCTGTCTTCCATTGATATAAAGGAAGAACTTCTATCTTCACTGATGCCCTCTATGCAGAATACGATAGAAAAGATTATGTGGGAGATTGCGCCTGAACTTCTGGAGAAGATGCTGAAAGAGGTTCTTAAGGACTCAATCGCCACGCTTACCGCGGAAGTCGAGAAGGTGATATGGGAAACCGTTCCCGATCTTGCAAGCTCGATGATATCCAAAGAGATCGAAAAAATAAGGTCTGAGTTCTAAAATAAAATTAATATGTAGAAATAATCACGGGGAAGAGGCTCGTCCGTTTCCCCGTATTTCATTATTATGCCCGGATTAAATAAAAGTTATAACCCCGAAGGCGTTGAAGAGAAATGGTATGGATACTGGATGGCCAACAATTATTTTGCGGCTGATCCTGAGTCCAAAGCTGAACCATTTTCTATCGTTATACCTCCGCCGAATGTTACAGGGACGCTGCATATGGGACATGCTCTCAATACAACAATGCAGGATATCCTGGCCAGATGGAAAAGGATGTCCGGATATGATGTATTATGGCTGCCCGGGATGGACCATGCGGGTATTGCTACCCAGAATGTCGTCGAAAGACAGCTTGCGGCCGAGGGAACGGACAGGCTCTGGCTCGGCAGGGATGCGTTTACAGAGCGCGTCTGGAAATGGAAGGATGAATACGGCGGCCGGATTATACATCAGCTTAAAGGCCTCGGTGCTTCATGCGACTGGTCCAGGGAGCGTTTTACTCTTGATGAAGGCCTGTCAAAGGCCGTTATAGAGGTTTTTGTCTCTCTTTACGAGCAGGGACTGATCTATAGAGACAACCGGCTTATCAATTGGTGTCCCCGATGTAATACTGCCCTCTCCGACATAGAAGTCGAGCATGAAGCATTTGAGGGGAAACTCACCTATATACAATATCCTCTTGCCGACGCCGGGGGCCATGTAATTGTAGCAACTACCAGGCCTGAAACCATGCTTGGTGATGCAGCGGTTGCCGTGCATCCCGATGATAAGAGGTATAAAAAATTAGTAGGGAAGAAGATTTTATTGCCTCTTACGGGGAGACTGATTCCCGTTGTTTCAGATGACGTGGTAGACCCGCAATTCGGTACCGGGGCCGTGAAAGTAACTCCCTCGCATGACTTTAATGACGAGGCGATAGCCAAAAGGCAGGACCCCCAACTCGATTTCATTACTGTAATCGGCCCGGATGGATTAATGACCGCCGATGCGGGTGTCAAGTACGCGAATATGGACAGATATGAGTGCAGGAAGTCTGTAATTAAGGATTTAGCGGATGCCGGGCTTATAGTAAAAGAGGAGAGATATACGCATTCCATCGGACAATGCTACAGATGTAAAACCGTAATCGAACCATTGCCTGCGCTCCAGTGGTATGTTCGTGTCGGTCCTCTTGCCGGGAAAGCGATGGACGCGGTCAGGAATAAAAAAATATCGATAATTCCGGAGACGTGGGAGAATACTTTTTTCGCATGGATGGAAAATATAAAGGACTGGTGTATCTCCAGACAGATATGGTGGGGCCACAGAATACCTGTCTGGTACTGTCAGGACTGCGGAGAGACGATAGTATCAAGGGAGACGCCCCTTGAATGTAGCCGGTGTAAAAGTCAGCAGCTCAACCAGGATAATGACGTTCTTGACACATGGTTTTCGTCCGCGTTATGGCCTTTTTCCACTCTTGGCTGGCCGGATAAAACCCGTGAACTCAAAAAATATTATCCGACCTCCGTGCTGATAACAGGCTTTGACATAATTTTTTTCTGGGTCGCGCGCATGATGATGATGGGAATAAAGTTTATGGATGATGTTCCTTTCCGTGATGTATATATACACGCGCTTGTCAGGGATTCCAGCGGACAGAAGATGTCCAAGTCCAAGGGAAACGTGGTGGATCCGCTGGTCCTGATGCGGAAGTACGGCACTGACTCGTTCCGGTTTACACTCGCGGCGTTTGCCGCGCAGGGACGGGATGTGAAGTTTTCCGAAGAGAGGGTGGAAGGTTACAGGCATTTTGTTAACAAGCTATGGAATGCCTCCAGGTTTATAATTTTAAATGCCGAAGACGCTCTTCTGCCCGAGGTGATAGAGACGCGACACCTTGATATCGGCAGCAGGTGGATATTAAGCAGGCTTTCCGCCACAACAGAGGAAGTGAACCGATTTCTGGAGGAATACAGGTTTAATGACGCAGCCGGCAGTCTGTATCAATTTATATGGCATGAGTTGTGTGACTGGTATATCGAGATGGCTAAGCCTGTTTTATACTCCGAATCCGGCCAGACTAACGGTCTGCCCGCCGGAGAAGCTAAAAAGGCGACCAAGGAGTGTCTGTTATATGTGCTCGAAAAAACCCTGAAGCTGCTGCATCCATTTATGCCGTTTGTGACGGAAGAAATATGGCAGAATATACACTCAACTGCTAAGTCCACCGGTGTATCCAGAGAGAGAAAAAGCATCATGATATCCGATTACCCTAAAGTCCTTCCAGGGGACCATGAAGCAGAGGCGGAAATGGCGGTCATCATGGAAACAGTTACCGGTATAAGAACGATAAGGGGTGAATTGAATATTTCACCAGCGAGGAAGCTTAATGTTTATATCCGGACGCTTGGTGGTACCAGCCTGGCTGTACTGAAAAAGAATGTGCTATATGTTAAGAAGCTTGCTAATGCCGAAGTTATGGAAATAGGCGCCGATACAAAAAAGCCGAAAGCGGCGGCAGCCGTCCGGGACCACGTGGAAGTATATGTTCCTCTCGAGGGCTTGCTGAACACGGAGCTTGAGATCGAGAGGCTTCACAAAGAAGATATGAAGCTCGAGAAGAGCATAGTATTTCTGAGCAAGAAACTCCTCAATGAAGATTTCCTGAATAGGGCTCCGAAAGATGTGGTCCAAAAAGAGCAGGGCAAATATGAAGAATATCTGAGAAAAAGGGACAGGATTCAGGAACATGTCCTGAAACTCCGGGAGTTGGGGAGGGGGGGATGAACAAAAAAATATATAGGAATTTAAGTGGTGATAAGGTCTGATGGACATACCTATAAGTGTTACCAAACTTATAAATGACGCAATAGAAGAGGACCTTGGCCATGGCGATATCACGACAGACTTGCTGGTTCCAGTGGAAAGCAAATCAACGGCGTTATATATCGCGAAAGATAATTTTATCCTCGCCGGGATGCCCTTTGCGAAAGAGGTCTTCAGACTTATCGATTCCGCCACTTATTTCGAAGCTTTTTATAATGAGGGCGCTGAAGTGCAGAAGGGTGATGTGCTTGGGAAAGTTGATGGTAAGACCCGCGCTCTCTTTGCAGGGGAAAGGGTCAGCCTGAACATAATGCAGAGGCTTTCGGGTATCGCAACCACGACAAACCGCTTTATTGAGGCGGTCGGAGGCACGAAGGCGAAGATTGTTGATACAAGAAAGACTACCCCGTGTCTCAGGTTTATGGAGAAATACGCCGTAAGGCTGGGTGGAGGATCAAACCACAGGTTCGGTCTTTTTGACGGCATATTAATAAAGGACAATCATATAGAAGCTGTCGGCAGTATCAGGAAGGCTGTTGCTCTTGCAAAGATGGGGCCCCATCTTGCCCGGATTGAGATGGAAGTTGAGACACTCAAGGAACTCCAGGAGGCCGTTGAAGCAGGGGTAGACATAGTAATGCTGGACAATATGTCTCTGGATAATATGAGGGAGGCGGTAAGGATTGCCGATGGAAAAGTGACGGTCGAGGCATCAGGCAACATAACCCTCGACAATGTCAGGGAAGTAGCCGGAACCGGCGTGGATATAATTTCAGTCGGCGCTCTTACACATTCGGTGACCGCAGCTGACATTAGCATGAAGATAGTGAAATAAAACTCCAGTTGTTCCCGGTTTTTTGCGCGTTTTTTCTTGACCCTCCTATTCAGGTTCTTCAGCATGCAGCATGGTTTTCCCATT
>JAYWMP010000146.1:0-2024 GCA_035873255.1 Nitrospirota bacterium | reverse complement strand
CTTCAATCTGGATATCGCATTTCAGGGAAAACAACACGCATCTCAAAAAGCTGTTACTGGATGAATCAGTTGCATGCCATCCATTTATTATTGGTGAGTTGGCATGTGGTAACATAAAAAACAGAAAAGAAATTATTTTTCTTCTCCAGGCTCTTCCTCAGGCTCTGGTCGCAGAGCATGATGAAATTCTTGCATTTATTGAACACAAAAAACTTATGGGCAATGGAATAGGTTTTGTTGATGTTCACTTGTTAGCGTCTTCATTGTTGACCGACTTGCCTTTATGGAGTACTGATAAGAAATTGCGCAGCGCTGCATCGAAGCTTAATATTTTATATAAATAAAAAAGATAACCATATGACGGAGTGGAATGTGAACCGGCGGCGACTTTTTTTTGACTTTAAGTTGATTGAGGATTGCGAAGCGTCTTTTATGCCCTTTGAAGTGCTTCAGGTTCGCATCCTTCATCATGATGAAAGTATATAACTATCGTAGATAACCGGATGCTTTTTTAAATTTATTAGCTGTTAATCTAAAACCTGGAGGTAAATATTGTGGCTGGAATCTATCAGGAAATCTGGAATGCAGATCAGAATGGTGTAGAAGCAATATTAGACACTGATAATGGTAGTCAGGAAGATGGCTTCGTTAAAGTGAGTTCTGCGCTAAATAATGATTCAGACCCTGATTTGCGTGTTTTAACAGAGGTGCATATTCCTCAATACAAGATGAAAACCTACGAACTGTGTAGAAAACTTTTCAATAATTATACACTTGCTGAACCGATGCCTGAGTTTGACTCTCCGGAAGAACGTCAAGAGGTGCATGATTTTGTGTCGGCAATACTGGAAACTGAACCAATGGAGGTTGCCCGCAGCTATATTTCACGTGAGAGTGGCTCAATCATAACTCGTGAACGTTGGCATAACACCATTATTGAAATGTGGTTTCGGCGGTTTTCATCCGGTGGTGACCCTGAACTCTCAGGATTTGAGCACATCGTAGTTGGGGAACAGGAAAAATCGAAAGTCCAAGGCTACCATTTCTGGTGGAAATACTATCTGGACGACGGTTTTGCCCATGAGGTAGATGATGGTGCTTTCAGCTTTCCCGGTCTCGTTGATGATCGCATCATTTACCATGGTTCAAGGCAAAAAGACGGCCAATTACAGTTCCCTGAAAGTGTGACGATTTCTTATCGATGGAATGCACCTGATTACGAGAAAAAAGCAATTCGCCCTCTATTTAAAAAAATTGGTGGGTTCTTTGTCGGATGTAGTGTAGAAGCATTGCTGGCATTGGGTACAGTACGTGCACATAAAGGGGTCCTTGCTCCCCGAATTGCTGTCATCGAAGGTGCCCGCTATGACATGAAGCTATTCCATTCTCCAAATGGGCAACATATTCGTACATTCTACCCGGTATTTCTTGGTAGTGCAGATATATCAGACGGAGGAGGTCGGGAAGAAGGAGCTGGAAGAATCATAACTGACGACAACCTGAATACCGAGATCAGCACGAGTCCCGTGCGAATTATCGCGGCAATGGTGAATCCACCGGGCGATGATGTAGGTCTTGAAAAAGTGACTCTGGTTAACATTGAATCGACGGATACAAAGCTTACAAACTGGAGAATTCGTGACAAAAACAACAGAATTCACCTGATCGAGGATGTTACCTTAAAGGCCGGTGATTTTATTACGATTAAGCTTACGGGAGAAAGTGTTCAGCTTTCTAACAAAGGCGGTGAAATAGTGCTGCTTGATGAAATGAATAACGTGATGCACCGCGTGAATTACTCCAGGGCACAAGCAAGAAAACAGGGAGGGACTATTCTCTTTTAGATGGATTCTGAATTTGTTATGTCCTACCGACATATATTATGTACGCTCGGGCAGCAAAAAGCCGCCTTATGGGGCGCGGCTTTGGGCGCGCCCCTGATTTTATCATGAAAATCTGCAAAAGAACCTTCTCGTCGGTTTATTTCATTCCCGTTATTATAATGCTTTATATTGTATTCTTCC
>JAYWMP010000131.1:0-8504 GCA_035873255.1 Nitrospirota bacterium | reverse complement strand
TCGGTATAAAGTATGTTTGATTGGGCAAGAAAGATATTTGAAGAAAAAAACAGCACCAGGGGTATGGCGAAGAGTCCCAAATCAAATAACAGCCAGATAAGACCTATCCCCAGCAGAAGCCTCTGAGACAACGCCATTAATGTCATGCCGTCAATAGGCAACAAGGATGAAATTTTATACACGATCGAGAGATACAATGGATATCCGGGGAATTTGAATCCTCTTATCTGTACAAGCTGATTCGGTTCGGATATATAAGTATTCGCCACCGCCTCCCTTATATAACGCACGGCATCGTGAGGAACAACCGCATAAATATCAAGTGAAAATAACCGGTACAGGACAATTAAACCGACAATAATTTTCAGTGTAAGAATAATTTTTGTATCTTTGAGTCGTATTTTCATCAGTTCACCGTCTTTATATTCCCACTGCAATCCGCCGACATCACTTTATCTGTAATATCAGGAGGAATTTCATTTTCAAGATTGCCCCGGGGGTTCCGGAGACATGAATATACAGGCATCAACAAAATATTTTTTCGATTTATCATCAGGACCAAAAACCATGAAAGGTCGGATCGGCGCGTTTTTATAATTTTGAATCATACCAGCTGGAAAAGTCAATGACGTATGCGGCGGCGAAAAAAACTATTTTTAAAATTCAGTTCCAATTACCCGGTTTTTGTGATATTTTTAGAAAGTGAATAATGTCATACAGAACAGGGGGGCAACCGGATGAAAACAGCCAATAAAATAATTATATATACGTCTCCTGCCTGACGCGACTGCAATTCACTGAAGGATTTTCTTTCGGCAAAAGGCATGGCGTTCACAGGCAGAGACGTTGCTGGTGATCCTTCCGCAGGCGAGGAACTGGTCAGCAGGTACGGCAGGATGGCTACGCCTACAATTATAATTGGAGATAAAATATTCCTGGGTTTTCAGGATAACAGGGCAGAAATAGAAAAGGCGCTGGATAAATTATAATGCTCCAAAATCAGCCGGATATGACAATCCGGGGGGAAGGCCACGCGGACCCGCGAGTCATAAACCAGACAGCAAATTCGGGCCAGCCGCATTTGTCGGCCTAACTTTTAACTCCAAATAACCAGAGCCATGTAAACTTGGCATATTCACTCAAAACCCTTGACCTGTCCAGTCGTTTCTTCCACCAGCCATGCAGACTCAACCAGCTATCTTCAACCGGCACCGGAACGCTGATGATTTCGATCTCATCACCCATCACTTTCTTAAATATTATGTATGACCTTTTACTGTGATATGGCGAGGTGACAAGAATTATTGATTTATAACCACGTTTCAACAATATTTCCTTTACGTATTTCGCGTTCTCTTCCGTTGACTCGGATTTTTCCTCGAGGATAATCGCCCTGGCCGGCACTCCAAGATGTTTCGCGTGCTCCTTCATAAGATAGGCCAATGTGAATTTCCATACAACCGGACCGCCGGACATAATTATGCGGTCTTTTCTCGCCCATCCTTCCTTGAACAGTTTAGCACTGAATTCAACACGTTCCGTCTGCTCACCGCCAAGGACAACGATGACATCCGCCGGTTTTATCTGGTCCTTTTTGTAAAGGTATTCCCCTGCCTTATCAAGTATAATGCCATGAGTAGCAAAAACTACGGCAGACAGTATTATTATCATGACAAACAGTTTGATGCACTTAAACATATAACCTCCGGGCTACTGATTATTGACTATGAATTATTAATTTTGAGATACTCGTCCAGCGCATCCTGCCATCGTCCCGGCCCTTCTATTCCCTCAAGTTCCAGAAATGTACTGCCGAGGACGGAAAAGGCAGGTCTTCCGGCCGGTCTCCTGAATTTTTCGGATGTTACCGGGATTATCCGCTTCTTCACGCCTTTCCTGTCAGCGATCTCCACGGCAAAGTCATACCATGAGCAATTCCCCCCGTTCGTAACATGATACACGCCATAGCCTTTCCCTGTAATCTCCCGAATCTTTCTGGCAAGGTCTAATGTATGGGTCGGACATCCGACCTGGTCATTAACCACTTCAACACTCTCCCGTTCTGACAGCAATTTTATAATTGTATCGACAAAATTCTTTCCGTTCATGCCGAAAAGCCATGATGTTCTGACGATATAAAACCGGTTTGTGAACATCGTAACAAACCGTTCACCCATCAGCTTCGACAACCCGTAAATATTAACCGGGTTCGGGTCGTCCCATTCGTCGTAAGGAACGCCCTTGCCGCCGTCGAATACATAATCCGAACTGATATAGACTACCGGACATTTTATCTCTTCGCATGCCATTGCTATATTTCTGGCGCCGATACCATTGACAAGATATGCCTTTTCAGGCTCTGACTCGCACCTGTCGACATCCGTAAACGCCGCCGCATGTATCAGGAAATCCGGGGCCGCATCTTTTATCTTTCTGACTGTGTCGTCAAGCACGGTTACGTCCAGTCCTTCATGCGGAAACTCAACAATCCCGATATCCGAAAATACTTTTTTTACCGCGCATCCAAGCATCCCACCCGCGCCGGTTAACGCCACTCTCATCCTGACGGCTTCGCCCCGTACTGCAATTTATAGTATTCCATATATTCACCGGAAATAATGCGGCCCCACCACTGCCTGTTTGACAGGTACCAGTCAACCGTACCGGAAAGTCCTTCCCCGAAACTTGTCACAGGCTTCCACCCGAGTTCCGTCTCTATCATTGAAGGATCCAAGGCATACCTCCTGTCATGTCCGGGCCTGTCCTTTACAAAGGTCATTTTTTTCGTCATGGCCGTTTTATCAACGCCCGTCTTTTCAGCAATCACGGCAAGCAATGTTTTGACAATGTCGATATTTTGCCATTCCTCCCTGCCGCCGATATTATAGACATCTCCCGGTTTTGCCCTGTGAAATACAACATCAAGGGCCCGGCAGTGGTCAAGGACATGAATCCAGTCCCTGACATTCCGTCCATCGCCATATACCGGCACTGGCTTGTCTCCCAGGGCGTTAACAACAACAAGGGGAACAAGTTTTTCAGGGAACTGGTAAGGGCCGTAGTTATTCGAACACCTGGTGACTATTACATCCAGCATATAGGTCTCATGATAGGCCCTGGCGAGCAGGTCCGACGACGCCTTGCTTGCCGCATACGGGCTGTTCGGTCTGAGAGGTGATTTCTCGGTGAACAGTCCATCTTCAGTCGAGCCGTAAACCTCATCGGTCGAGACATGCAGAATTCTGCATCCCCTTTTTCTTGCGGCCTCAAGCAGATTCTGGGTCCCGATCACATTGGTCCGGAGAAATGGATAGGAATCCATAATACTCCTGTCGACATGACTCTCGGCGGCAAAGTTGATAATTGCATCGAATTCAATATCATCAATCAACCGCCTGTCGCATATATCTCCCTTTATGAAGCTGTAGTTGGGCGTATTCTCGATATCCGCCAGGTTTTCGAGGTTTCCCGCATATGTGAGCATATCGAGATTGATGATCTTATACCCGGGATATGCTGAAATTATATGGCGTATGAAGTTTGAGCCGATAAAACCCGCGCCGCCGGCAACAAGAAGCTTCATTCTTCCAGCCTGAAAGGCGAGTCGGCGTCATCTTCATGCCTGTTCTCGTCAACCGGATAAGCTTTGCCCTTCCCCTTGTAAAGCCTGTCGGGCATGTTAATGACGATTGCATCTTCCGAACCGGTATTCTTATACGCGTGAACAACCCCTGGAGGAACAATAACAATATAAGGCTTGCCTTTCGTGTCTATAATTTTTTTCTCTTTATATGTGTCCGAACCCTGCCTGTTATCCCACAGATAGACCCTGAAGGTCCCGATGAAGCAGAAGTAATCCGATTGCTCCGTATGTTCATGCGGCCCTCTTGCAACGCCCGGCTTTGTCGCCGAAAGGTATGACATCGCGGGCCTGAAATCAGACTGGTCTTCCCTGAAAATCTCGGCAAGCCAGCCCCTTTCATCCCTGTATATATTAAGTTCGCTGATTACAACGCCTTTCAAGATATTTACACCTCTATTACTGAATCGTCCGCAAGCATAAGCCTCAGGGCCTTGTGCCTGGAGTTCCTGAATATTCTCACCCTTCTGCCGATAAGGCTCTCCTCAATCCTCTCAATGTCGAGTACTTCACTCCCATCCATAATGACTGAATGCTCAACGGAAGAGTTTGTGATTCTCACATCATCGCCGATGCTCGTATGCGGACCGATAAAGGAATTTTTCACAACAGTGTTTCCGCCGATAACAACCGGGCCTCTCACAACACACTCCTGGATGAGTGAATTCCTGCCGAGCGTTACGCGACCGAGAATCCTGCTTGATTTGTCTACAGAACCTTTAATGTTTTTCTTTCCCCATTCATCAAGCACGGTGGCATTGGCGGTAAGAAGATCATCTTTTTTGCCGGTATCAAGCCACCACGTCTCCAGCAGAAAACTCTTCACATGCCCGCCCATATAAATCAGTTCCTGGATGGCGTCGGTTATCTCCAGCTCGCCGCGTTTTGACGGACTGATTCTGTCTATCGCGTCATGTATCTTTGACGAAAACATATAAATACCGATCAGCGCCAGGTCTGAAGGAGGAGACTCGGGCTTTTCGATAAGCCTGATGATACTACCGTCGGATGAAACCTCGGCAACACCGAACTGTCTGGGATCTTCAACGCTTTTAAGCAGGACAAGCGCATCGGCTTTCCGCCTCCTGAATTGTCCGGCAAACCTTTTTATGTCCGTCCCGATCAGGTTATCGCCCAGGTACATCACAAATGAAGAACCGGCAAGAAACTTCCTCGCCGCTTTTACCGCGTGGGCAAGTCCATCCGGATTCTCCTGCAAAATATATCTTATCCTGGCATTCCACTTTTTCCCGTCTCCGACTGCCTCCTTTATTTCCGGTCCGGTTTCAGGAGAGACTATTATCCCGATATTCTTTATACCGGCCTGGACGATATTATCTATACAATAAAAAAGGATGGGCCTGTTCGCAACAGGGACGAGCTGTTTTGCTCCGGAATATGTGAGTGGTCTGAGACGAGTGCCTTTGCCACCGCTTAATACCAATGCCTTCATGCGTCTTATGATAGCTAAAAAGACGCCGGGAATTCAACTGTCCCGCATGAAAAAAGCCGATTTATTCGTGCGGAATCAGCAACTTTTTCATGGCCTGCCATAACCTGGAACTTCCCCTAAAGACATGCCGGGTGGTATTTTCAGGTCATTCATCATATTCATCCGGGATTGAGCCCTGTCCGCCTGCTGCGGCCTTCTATTGGAAACAGGTCGCCTTCCAGGTCTCTGAGTGTTGTTAATACCAGCAGATCGGGCCGAGGGGGGACGATAACGCGCCCTCCGCGGCCTGGACGCCGCCAGCCCGCGCCTGCCGGAAATTTCCGGACTGGCCGGACTTATATCGTAAACCTCCACTTTATCCACTATCCCTTTCGCGTTATAATGAATTATATAATTATTCTCCCTTGCCTGGGCCAGCAGTCTCGATATCCCCCTGTCAAGCTCCAGGTTATAAAACCGGGTGGTCAGCCTGCCGCCGGAAACATCGCCATCGATCCTGATCTTCGTGCCGGCCTTCTGTTCAATTAAATCCATGATACCCCGAAAATCGGCGTTAACCAAATCAACACTCAACAGGTTGTCTTTCAGGTCAACGTTAGAAACCGGGCCGGAAATTTCCGGCTGGTTGCGGGGTCCGGCTTCCGCCTCGGCTGCAGCTGCCCCGCGGATGAAGAACAACGGAAAAGAAGACTCCGCAGGCATAAGAAGAAAGACAAGGCATGCCGCCTGTATCAGGAATAATTTATTGCGCGCTCTTTTCACTTTTACCGGCCCGGCATTCGTCGATTATCTTCTGGACGAGATGCGCCGGGACCTCTTCATAATGAGAAAACTCCATGGAATATATCCCCCTTCCCGATGTAAGGCTGTGGAGTTGATTCGCGTATGTGAGCAGCTCCGACATAGGCACTAACGCTCCTATCTTCTGATTGCCACCGGCCTGCGGCTCCACACCCTGCACCTTGCCCCGCCTGGAGTTCAGGTCTCCTATCACCGCGCCGAGAGTCTCATCCGGAGTAATCACCTCGGCCTTCATTATTGGCTCAAGAAGGGCGGGCTTCGCCTCGTTGACCGCCTTTTTTATCGCCATTGAACCCGCTATTTTAAAGGCCATCTCGGATGAATCAACAGAATGATATGAACCGTCAAAAAGCGTGACTCGCAGATCGACAATTGGATAACCGGCTATCACACCCTCATGCATGGCCTCAACGATCCCCTTTTCGACCGCCGGTATATACTGCCTCGGGATGACACCGCCGACAATCTTGTCGACAAACTCAAAACCCCCGCCTCTCGGCAACGGCTCCACCTTTATATGACAGTCTCCGTACTGCCCCTTGCCGCCGGACTGTTTCTTGTATTTACTGTGTATCTTTGTCGAAGTCTTTATAGACTCCCTGTATGGTATCTTTGGCGTCTTCATCTCTATCTCTACGCCAAATCTCCTCTTTAAACGTTCAAGCGCGACTTCTATGTGCACCTGTCCCATGCCAGATATAATCATCTCCTTTGTCTCTTCCTTCCTGCTGAACTTCAGCGACGGGTCTTCCTCCAGGACCCTATGGAGACTTACACTGACCTTCTCTTCATCACCTTTGTTCCTGGGCGCTATCGCGTATGATATTATCGGCGGCGCAAACTTGACCTTCTCGAAAACTATGGGATTGGCCTCATCGGCAATTGTATCTCCTGTGCAAGTCACTTTTAGTTTCGCCACGCCTCCTATCTCGCCCGTGCCGAGAGATTGCACCGGGACCTGTTTTTTGCCCTGGAGATAGAACAACTGCCCGACGCGCTCTTTTGAGCCCTGAGTCGCGTTATATACATTTGAATCCGCCTTCATTATTCCGGAATATACCCTGAACAATGAAAGCTTGCCCGCGTAAGGGTCAGCGATTGTCTTAAATACAAAGGCCGCCGTCGGTTCGTTATCAGCAGGTTTTCTCTCGATTTTCGAGTTATCCCTGGGATTTGTACCAATTATGGGCGATATCGTCGCCATCTCCAGAGGCGAGGGCAGACAGAGGAGTATTGAATCGATCAGGTTCCGGATCCCGATATTCTTCAGCGCTGTTCCGCATGTCACGGGTATGAATTTTCTTGTAAGAGAGCCTTCCTTTATTCCCTTTGCAATCTCTTCGTCCGTAAGCTCTCCCCCTTCCAGATACTTCTCCAGGAGGGCGTCGTCGGATTCCGCTATCTTCTCGATAAGCTTTTTCCTGTATTCATCCGCCTCCGCCCTGAGCTCACCGGGTATTTCAGTTCCTTCGGACCCACTACCTGACATGTATGCCTTCATTTTTACAATATCTATAACCCCAGAGAAACTGCCACCGGCGCCGACGGGGATCTGAAGGGGAATCGCTTCTGTTTCAAAAGTTTTTTCAAGGCCGTCCAGCGCCATCTCGAAATTTGCCTGGTCCTTGTCCATCTTGTTAACAAAGACTATCCTGGGAATCTCATATTCACAGGCATAGTTCCAGACTTTCACCGTCTCCGCCTTCACGCCTGAAATCGCGCTCGCGATTACAACAGCGCCATCAACAACCCTCAGGCAAGCCTTTGTATCCTCAAGAAAATTGATAAAGCCGGGGGTATCTATAAGATTAATTCTATGCCCGTCCCGGTCACAAAAAGCCGGTGATGACGTAATTGTGATCTTCCTGTCGATCTCTTCCGGCTCATAATCCGTGGTTGTAGTGCCGTCAAGGACATTCCCCAGCCGGTCCGTCATTCCTGAATCAAACAGCATCGCCTCTACAAGGGAGGTCTTTCCAGCTCCTCCATGAGCTATTACTGCAACATTTCTGATTTTTGAAACCTCAAAATTTGCCATGTAAGTCCCCCATATAATTAAAATAGATGTCTACTGAAAGGTCTGGCGTAAAATCCCGGGGCTAATGGTTAATTATCTCTTCAATAACGGGTTTTGTCTCAGGCCTTTTGTCCACCCTGCCGGCCCAGATCCTGATTATCAGGAATGACAGGCCAAAAAAACTGAATCCACAAACTGCCGAAAGAATATCAGAATCCGCGTCCGGGAAAAAACCGCTGATCACTTCCCTGCCCAGCACCGCCCCTATAACCAGGGCAATCGCCGGCAGCCCATAGATAAAGAGTGACCCCTTTGTGTATGTATATGCATTCATGGTCACCCTGACCTTCTGCCCCACCTCGGCGCCCGCCCGGTTGAATGCTTCTATTTCCATGGCTTTATCATCAGGCTTGCATGTCCCCAGTGTGCATCCTTCGCAAGCGCTTTTCTTGGGAACACTGACTTTTGCGATAGCGCCCTGTATGCTCTTTACAATTCCGGTTTCTTCTGCCATAATCAAATTCTAACATACAGGGTTTCAAAAAGTCTGTAATTGTATAATAATTTCCCTTTATCGTCATAAATAGTATTAA
>JAYWMP010000090.1:0-1889 GCA_035873255.1 Nitrospirota bacterium | reverse complement strand
CGGCCTGCTGGGAGGTTATGCCGGCAGGTTTATTCAGGCTAATTATTACATTCATATTCTTCAGCATATTCTGAGTTCTCCAGGCTTATCTGCAGGTATATATTCAGCGTTTATCACCTGATTTATCGCGGTCATTCCCGCAGTACGCCCTCTCAGTCATTCCCGCGGTCCTTTGAGCGGGTCGAAGCGACTCTGCGAAGACTTACATCGAGAATCCAGAATTCTCGATGCTTCCTGGATGCCGGATCAAGTCCGGCATGACGACAAAAAGTCCACCATTAGTCATACCCGTAATCCATACAATTTCCGGAAGAGCCATATTCTGAAAATGGGGGCATTATTATTCCACCCACGGAAAACTTGTCCGGATACCATACAGGTTTAACCGAAGGCGCGGCGGGAGGAGATAATTTACCGGGACCCCGGGCGCAGAGGGAAAAATATTCCGGTCTCAAGTAAATTCTCCCGGTCGCTCAATTTTCCATTACCGCTTGTTCATATTCAGGTTTCCGGCGACCTTCAGCAGGGCGCTCTTCGCCGATTTAAGGTCCCCCTTTATACTGAATCCGGCAGCGTTTTTATGGCCGCCGCCATCGAAGAATTCAGCAATCCTGGCCACATTGGAGGCCCCTTTCGACCTGAGGCTCACCTTCCATATGTCCCTGCCCGTCTCTCTGAATACCGCGGATATTTTCACCGACTCTATCATCCTCGGAAGGTTCGAGAAATTCTCCGTGTCAGCAGGCTTTGTTCCCGTCCTCCTGAACATCTCTTTTGTAATATGCGTAATGGCTATACCTTTCCTGATGTCAAGCGTATTCAGGGCTATCACAAGCAGCCGGAAGCGCTTTCTGTCCCATGTCTCATAAATCTGTTCAGCGATAAGGTTCGGCGGCGCCCCGGCGTCAACAAGTTCGGCGCTCACCTTCAGCACTTCGGCGCTTGTGTTGCTGTATCTGAAAGTCCCTGTATCGGTCGATATGGCCGTATAAAGATTGGTGGCCATTTCTTTTGTAATTCCGACGCCAAGGGCCTTCACCAGATAAAAAACCATCAGGCCAGTTGCCGCCGCCCCGGGGTCTATCCATTTGATGTCACCGAAATCTTTTTCCGTCTCATGATGGTCGATGACGATGGAACTTTTAAACCCGTACTTTTCGACCGCGGCCCTTTCAGGGCTGTTACAGTCAAGCAGCACCATCACCGGACGGTGCTTTAACATACTCCGTGGATCGGAACTGATTCGCTCATATCCCGGCAGGAAACTGTAGATCACAGGGACAGGGTCCCTGCTGTAGACAAACGTCTCTTTCCCTTTTGATTCAAGTGCCTCGGCAAGGGCCAGCGCAGCGCCAAGGGCGTCTCCGTCAGGGTTGATATGCGCGGCGATGAATATACTCTTTTCCTTTTTCAGGCCCGATAATATTTTCTCAGGAACCTTCATCCCCGCCTCTTCGCTCTTTCTCTTCCCCCTGTCCCTCTGGTGGTTCAGGCGTCGCCGGCCTGGAAATTTTATTCAGAAGCCTGTCTATCCTGTCCCCGTATTCTATTGATTTGTCCAGCCTGAATTCAATGTCGGGTACGAATTTCATCTTCAGCCTTTTCCTGAGTATGGAACGCATGAAGCCCTTCGCGGAATTCAGTATTTCGAGCGTCAGTTCTCTTTCGTCTTCTTTGAACACACTCACAAAGACCCGGGCAAGTTTAAGGTCGGGCGTCATTTCAGCGCCTGTGACCGTAATAAAGCCTATACGGGGGTCTTTGAGCCTGTACATTATTATCTCGGCGACCTCTTCTCTTACGAGGTCTCCGACTCTCTGTGAACGTTTATAGGGAAGCATGTTTTTTACCTGTCTTCAGTGATTTTTATTAAAAACTCAAGATGACCT